>JANOVD010000531.1:0-4686 GCA_031417255.1 Chitinophagaceae bacterium | reverse complement strand
TAAACCGTACATCATCACCGGCATAATATTCCCGCACTTCTCTAAAACTCATTCCTTTGCCTTTAAAAGCAGAGTGGTACTCACCCGTAAATAAATGCGTGGTGATCTTTTTGCTTTTTATCTCAAGCTCACGAACTTTCTTTAGTATTTCTTCTGTAGTTAACATTAATCGTTTCTGGTTTCTCGTTTTTCCGTTTCTCGTTGCCGTGTATTTAAAGGACTATAAAATATCATACTCCCAACGAGAAACAAGAAACGAGAAACACTTTTTAAGGAACGTTTACAACTCTTAATATCTCATTAATGATCTGTTCTACATTTATACTCTCAGCTTCTGCTTCGTAGGTTAATCCAATTCTATGACGCAAAACATCTTTGCTGATACTTCTTACATCCTCAGGAATTACAAATGCCCGGTTATTTAAAAATGCGTAGGCTTTTGCTGCCAGCGCTAAATTTATACTGGCTCTTGGCGAACCACCAAAACCAATCAGGGGTTTAAGTTTTGGTAAATTGTATTTATCCGGATATCGGGTTGCAAAAACAATATCCAGAATATAATTCTCCACTTTTTCATCAAGATAAACCTGGCGTACCAGCTCTTTTGCGGTTAATATTTCGCTGGTTGATGCAACCGGGTTTATCGGTGGAAAACTCAATCCCAATGTATTCTGCCGGATGATCAATTGTTCTTCTGCTTTACTTGGATATTCAATAACTACCTTCATCATAAAACGGTCAACCTGTGCTTCGGGTAAAGGATAAGTTCCTTCCTGTTCAATCGGGTTTTGCGTTGCCAAAACCAAAAAAGGTTCTTCCAGTTTATAGGTTGTATCACCAATCGTTACCTGTCTTTCCTGCATAGCTTCCAGTAAAGCACTTTGCACTTTTGCAGGAGCCCTGTTTATTTCATCGGCTAAAATAAAATTAGAAAAGATGGGGCCTTTGCGAACAAAGAATTCGTTTTTAGCCTGGTTGTAGATCATCGTACCAACAACATCAGCAGGTAACAGATCGGGCGTAAACTGGATACGGCTGAAGTTTGCATGCACTGCCTGTGCCAGCGATTTAATGGCGAGGGTTTTTGCCAGGCCAGGTACACCTTCCAGCAAAACATGGCCGTTGCTTAACAGGCCAATCAGCAATCTTTCTATCATCGATTGCTGGCCAACAATTACTTTACTTAATTCATCATTAATTCGGGTAACAAATCCGGATGCATGGGTTATTTTTTCATTCAGCAAACGGATGTCTTCAGATGTTTGAATCATAGATTTTTATTTTTGGGGCCCGGCTGTAAAGCATTTTTCAGCTTCATTGGCAACGGCTGTTTATTAATTTTTATTCTTTTAGTAAAAGAGTAAAAATTAATCACTCTTGTACACTATTTCTTTATTCAGCTTTAAGTATGTTTTACTTTTTTACCTCAATGTAATTCCATTTCAATCTTCGCTTTCATCTCCCAGATTTCCCTCCCCTTCAGGGGAGGATAGGTGGGGTTGTGAGGCTGTGCAAATTACGAACTATACATAACAATTATTTTGCCGTTTTGATGAACAGGGCAAAACTTTGTTAAATTCAATCTAACTTTAGTGAAAAATTTATCATGCTAGATCAACAATTAATTACAACATCAAACCATTTGGAAGGATACCGTATTACCAAACACCTGGGACTTGTAAGAGGTATTACTGTACGAAGCCGGAGCCTACTCGGCAATATTGGCGGTGGTTTCCAGGCCCTGTTTGGCGGCAAAATCAGTATTTACGTAGAGCTTTGCGAAAAAACAAGAGAAGAAGCTTACCAGTTAATGCTGCAGCATGCCAATGAACGTGGTGCCAATGCTATCATCAACATGCGTTACGATGCCAATGAAGTTATGGCTGGTATTAATGAAGTGCTGGCTTATGGAACAGCGGTGACGGTGGAGAAAATATAATCGCAGATTAAAAGATGAATATGATTTCGCAGATTTTTAACTCAAATATTTTCCTACTATCGGAATCCTTCTGCCCACACCAAAAGCCTTAGGCGAAATACGGATAATGGGACAAAACTGGTTGCGTTTATATTCGTTGATGTTTACCATTTTCAACACCCGGTCAACCAATGCAGCATCAAATCCCTGTGCTTTTATTTCATTGAGACCCTGTGTGCGTTCAATGTATTGGTATAAAATCTTATCAAGAATTTCATAATCAGGCAGTGAGTCAGAATCTTTTTGACCATGCCTGAGTTCTGCACTTGGCGGTTTTGTAATGATATTATTTGGAATGATCTCTTTATCCCTGTTGATATATTTTGCCAACGCATAAACCTGCAGTTTGTAGCAATCGCCCAAAACACCCAGCCCGCCGGCCATATCGCCGTAAAGTGTTCCATAACCGGTTGCCAATTCGCTTTTGTTGGAAGTATTCAATAATATATATCCGAATTTATTGGCGATAGCCATCAGTAAATTTCCCCTGCTGCGGCTTTGTATATTTTCTTCGGCCACGCTAAATGGCAGGTCTTTAAAAATGGGTTTCAGTACATTTAAAAAACTACTGTAAATATTTTCAACCGGAATTATGTCGTAAGGATTGCCCAGGTTCATACTCAACTGCTCTGCATCATTTACAGAGTGTGCCGTTGAAAATTGCGAAGGCATCAATACTGCTCTCACATTATCCTTTCCCAGTGCAGTACAGGCCAGTGCCAGGGTAACAGCACTGTCAATACCTCCGCTGCTGCCGAGTATGGCTTTTGTAAAACCCATTTTCGAAAAATAATCACGTATGCCTAAAACAAGGGCATCATGTACCTGTTTGATATTTAAATTTTCTTCAAGACTGTTTGGCTCCAGTTCTTTATCGGGCATGCGGCTGGCCGGTTCAATCACCCGTCCATCAATGGTTCCGTCATCATTCAATACAAATAACTGCATCGCTTCTTCAAACATCGGAAGCTGGCCACAAAGATTTGCTGCTGCATCAAACACCAACGAAGCGCCATCAAAAACTATTTCGGTTTGGCTGCCAATAGCATTGCAATAAAACAGCGGCAATTTATATTTTGCAACATTTGCTTTAATCGTTGCTTTTCTGTCTTCATCATGTGTGTAATCAAATGGAGATGCAGATAAATTTATCATCACATCCGGTTGCTGTTTCATCAGCTCATCCATGGGGCAGTTGCGGTACAGTGGGTTTTCACCCAGGTTCCAGATATCTTCACAAATAGTTACAGCCAGCCTTTTACCTTTAAATTCCATTACGTTCCATTCGTATGCCGGCTCAAAATACCGGTACTCATCAAACACATCATAATTTGGCAGACAGGTTTTATGTGCAATGCATTTTATTTCTTTTTCGTACAATAAATAAGCGGCGTTAAACAGATCCTTTCCTTCTTTAACCGGGTTTCTGTCGGGTGCGCCAACAAGCACACCAATGGTATCGGCATGCTGTTTAATAACTTCAATGGCCGCATAACTTTTATCAATAAAATCTGTAAACTCCAGGAAATCACGGGGAGCGTATCCGCATACGCTCAGTTCACTGAAAACGATGAGGTCTCCGCCCTGCTGTTTTGCTGATTCAATGGCATGGATAATTTTTTGCGTATTGCTTTCAAAGTTGCCAATGTGATAGTTTTGTTGTGCTAAAAATATTTTCATGCCCCAAACCCTTAATCGGGCTTAACTTTATGTTTAGAAATGATTTTTTATACTTGTAAAGTTAAATGAAGAAAATGAGAATAGTTTTTGTATTTCTTATTACATGCAACCTGTTATTTTCCTGCAACAGCAGCGATAAAACACCTGACGTATCCGGTATAAAGGCTGAGTTGAACACCAGGCGTTTTGAGCAGGAACTCTTTAAACTGGATACAGCAAATTTTACAACAACCTTTGATCAGCTTCTTGCCAAATACCCTTCTTTTGGAGAAAATTATTTGTCTACCATTTTAAATGCAGATCCCAAATGGTCGGCAGATAGTGCTGCTGATTATGTGATGGGTTTTATAACTGCTTATAAACCGGTGTACGATAGCGCACAAAAAGTTTTTAAAGATTTTAGTTCTTATGAAAAAGAAATAAAGCAGTCATTGCAGTTTGTAAAACATTATTTCCCTGCCTATAAAGACCGTAAACAGATCATTACTTATATAGGCCCGTTGGATGGATATGGCGATATCCTTTCTGATGATGCCATCATCGTTGGCCTGCAACATCACCTGGGTAAAAATTTTTCTTTATACAGATCTGCATTGGTGCAGGAAACCTATCCTGAATATATCAGCAACCGCTTTGAACCGGATTACATTCCGGTGAACTGCATGCAAAATATTATGAACGATCTCTATCCCGAAAAAATGGACGACAAGCCGCTTGTACAACAAATGGTTGAAAAAGGAAAGCGGCTGTATGCCCTCAGCAAACTGCTGCCAAAAACCGAAGAGTATAAATTGATTGGTTACACCAAAGAGCAGTTAAAAGCAGTGTATGAACATGAAGCAGCCGTTTGGGATTTGTTTGTACAGAATAATTTCTTACAAACTATTGATAACAATATCATTAAAAATTATATTGGCGAAGGGCCCAAAACACAGGAGCTGGGAGAAGCATCGCCGGGTAATATAGGCAGTTTTGCCGGTTGGCAAATTGTAAAAAAATTCATGCAGAAAAATCCGAAAACAAGTTTG
>JANOVD010000530.1:0-1534 GCA_031417255.1 Chitinophagaceae bacterium | reverse complement strand
GTCGTTGACACGCCGGGCAGGCGAGGGCTGCGGGTCATCGGGTTTCGAGGACGGCGGCGATCTGGTCGCCGGTGGCGTGGTGGGTGGTGAAGCACACCCGACCACCGCGTCTGGCGACGAGCTCGATGATTTCGTCGACGGCGTCGTCGAGGACGTCGGGGTGTTCAGGGTCATGGGATCGGGTCAGGCTGCGGCCGTCGGGGGCGGCGAGGGCTGGATAGGTGTAGGCAGGGTCGACGAGCAGCAGCGCGATGCGGCCGTCGCTGGCGGCTTGCCAGACCTGGTGGATGCCCATCGCGGCTCGCCGCTGGTCGACACCCCGTTCGAGCCCATCGCGGGCCCCTTGGCGCTGTTGGGAGAGGTGGAGCTCGATGACGGGCCGGGCGAGTCCTGCGAGCCGGGCGGTTGGTGTGCGCTGGTGGTTACCGGCGATGGTGCCGACGAACTCGTGACTGGTGCGGCGCCGGTAGCGCGATGCGAGCGGCTCGGCGGCGGCGAGGATCAGGGGAAGGTCCCGGGTGCGCTGATCGGCAGTCAGGGCCTCGTCGACCTGGCGTAGGAAGCGGTCCCAGCGGTGGGCACCGCGGTGGGAGGGTTCACCCTGGTGGAGGTGGCCGCGCCGGTCCGCTGGGCTGTCGGTGGGTGGCTCGCCTATGGGGAACCCGCCGCCGGTGGCGCGCTCGTGAAGCTGGGCGCCAGTGCCGAGGTAGAGAGCGGCGGAGCCCGACGCGAGGGTGAGGAGCCGGTAGGGCGGGTTCTCGGCGACGACGCGGGCGAGGTCGCGGGTAGCGAAGCTCGGATCGATCACGACCCGTGGGGCCGGGCTGAGCGCGATCCGGTACGCCTCGACGACGCCGGCACCGGCGAAGAGGACCAAGCCTGGCCCGGCCGGCGACTCGATGACCTGGGCGGCGAGGCGCCGGAGCGGGCCGATTAGCTCGTCGACCTGGGCGCCGGGGAGCTCGCCGGTGAGGCGCCGATGGGCCCGTTCGACAAGAGCTGTGAGGTTGGCCTGGTCTTCCGGTGTGAGTCGGGCTCCGGGTGTTGTGGGCAGGAGGACCGAGACCATGGGGTAGCCGCTCAGGTGCTGCAGGCGGGCCAGGTCGGCAGGGGTGACCTCCCGAAGCAGGGCCTCGGCGGGTGCGAGGCGAGGTGGCGGAGGCTGGGGCGATGCGTCGTGGTGGGACGGTGGGGCGGGATGGGCGGGTCGGGTGCTCACGAGGCGGCCTCGGGGTTCGTGAAGCTCGACGGGCCGGTCGGGGCGGAGGCCAACAGCAACCCGGCGGTGGGGTCCGTTCGTGGGCCAGCGCCGGACCGTCCTGGTCGGGTTCGGGCCGGGTTGGCAGTCGCGGTCTGGGGGGATTCCCTTGGCTGGGCGGTCTTGGTTCTGGTGGCGCTCTCGATGACGCATCGGTAGGTGCCGCCGGGGGCGGCGACTTCGACCTCGTCACCGACGCGGCGGCCCAGGAGCGCCCGGCCCAGCGGGGAGTGTGCCGACGTCCGCCCGGCGCCGACGGCCGCTTCGGAGGGGTGG
>JANOVD010000529.1:0-16412 GCA_031417255.1 Chitinophagaceae bacterium | reverse complement strand
AAGGAAAATGCGAAGCATTTTTCTACTTCGTGCCTTCGAGCCTTTGTGGCAAGCCTTTTTTCACAGCGAAGCTGAGAAAAAATTTTCTTATTGTCATTTGCAAAGAGCTTAAACTTTTTTTATGAGTGCCTCAGGCTGACAAACATTTATAGCAACTGTGGCTAAAATTAATCCTGACTTTAAAAACTAAATACTTATTTTATTAAATCAAGAAGCGAATCAGTATGTTTGCTTTAATGATGATTAAAGAACTATACCGAAATATTTTAGTGCAATTGCAGAAAATATACAGTTTGGGAGAAGCTACATCTATAACCGACTGGGTGTTTGAGAAAATGGCTTCGCTGAAACGTACCGACATCTTAAAAAATCCTGATAAAAAAATATCACCGTCTGCTGATAAACTGATTCAGGAAGCCCTGCAGGAATTATTGTTGCACAAACCTGTACAATATGTATTGGGCGAAGCCTGGTTTTACCGCATGAAAATAAAAGTGAATGAACATGTTTTAATTCCCCGGCCAGAAACCGAAGAACTGGTTGAGCAACTCATCAAAGACCGAAAATCAAAACTTACCGACCCTGTTATTCTGGATATTGGAACCGGCAGCGGATGCATCCCTATCGCCATAAAAAAGAATTTGCCCGCCAGCAAAGTAACGGGCATTGATTTATGTAAAGATGCCCTTGCACTGGCAAAAGAAAATGCTGCACTCCACAATGCCCATATCAGCTTTACACTAATGGATTTTTTAGATGAATCAAACTGGCCTTCACTTCCGCTATGCGATATCATCATCAGTAATCCGCCTTATATTCCCTTAAAAGAAAAAGAAAAATTAGGCAAAAATGTTACTGATTTTGAGCCACAACTTGCCCTGTTTGTACACAACAATGCGCCATTGATCTTTTACGAAAAAATTGCAGCCTTTGCTACCAATCATTTACTGCCCAACGGAAAAATATACCTGGAAACGCATGAAGACTTTGCCAAAGAAGCGGCAGACTTATTCATGAAAGATTTTCAAACGGTAATGATAAAAAAAGACATGTACGGTAAAGATCGGATGATATTAATTACAGCTTGATATTAGCCGCCAGCTTTGCTTTTGCCCTTTTTGCAGCTTCCATAATTTTAAAAGCCTGTCCATAAAAGGCCGCGGTATCAATATTGAGAACTACGGTGGGTGTATCAATATACTTTTTATTATTCTCCACTTCTTTTTTAAGTAAAGAATCAATATACATCATATCTATCTGCTGTGTGCCTATAAATACTTTCTGGTCTCTGGTAACAGTAACTATGATATTCTGGCTCACTTTGGTATCGCTTTTACCTTTAGGATTTGAAACCTTAACCACATTTGGATTAGCCAAAGTTGAAACAAGTAAAAAGAACATCAATAAAATAAACAGCACATCATTCAGCGGACCAGCATCCACTTCATTATGATTATCCCGTAAACGTTTTTTTAAACTCATTTTTAAAAGTTATAAGTTATGAGTTATAAGTTATCTGGTTGGTTCCTGCAAAATATCAATAAAATCAGCACTCGCCGATTCCATTTTATGTACCGTTTTATCAATCTGTGTATTCAGGTAACTGTATCCCAAAAATGAAAGCATACCAATAATGAGCCCGGTTGCAGATGTGATCATCTTTACATACATCGCATCGGCAATATCGGTGATAGAAGGATTTGTTGCAGTTGCAAAATCACGCAGCAACATTACCAAACCGATAATGGTACCCACAAAACCAAACAACGGAGCAATACGTGCAATAACAGAAAGTACCGGCAGGTTCTTCTCCATTTTATAAATCTCCAGTTTACCCACATTATCCATATTTCTTTCAATGGCATCAATGGGTTTACCAATGCGCTGAATTCCCTTATCGATCATTTTGGCAACCGGGTGATGTGTATTTTTAGCCAGGCTCCTGGCTGCAGTAACATTACCCGAAATAATATGATCACGGATAATGTTCATAAAATTATCTTCTATCTTACTGGCCTTGCGGATGACAATCAAACGTTCGATAAAGAAAAATATGGCCATCGCCATAAATACTGCCAGTGGAATCATGAGCACACCACCCTTTACCAATAAGGAAAACAAAGATTCGTTTTCTGCAGATGCAGTACTGATAGCAGTACTGTCGAACTGTAATAAAATATTAAACATGTATGCCGGGTTTTATTGTAATGTTAATTGCGCTATTATTATGCCAAAAACTATTCAGCTATGCAATGAAACGAAACAAATTTAAAATAGCTGCATAACAAAATGTTAATCTTGTTTTCAAATACCAATTTTGATTATAGAAATTACCTTTTCAGATTATTTTACTGTCAGTCTGAGCTTGTCGAAGACGGGTTTGATACAGCATACCGGGTTCGACAAGCTCACCCTGACACCTCTTTAACTTCCAGTTACTAATAAAAAAACCCCGCATTACCGGGGTTCTAAATTATTTAAACGTCATACTTTATTTTTTCGATTCCATTTGCTGCATGGCCATTATCTGTTTCATTGTTTTTTCCATACCATCGCTTCCTCCGTCTAAGAATATCACATTGCCTTTTCCGTATTCTGCAAAATTCTTAATGGCTTCCACCCACATGCTGAACAGGATAACATTGGTATCCAGGTTTGCCTGTTTCATTTCCGATGCAGCCTGGCTCATACCTTTGGCCACTTCTTCCCGGAAGAGTGCAACACCCTGTCCACGTAACTGCGCTGCCAGCCTTTCGGCTTCTGCAGCAATTTTAATGGCATTACCTTCTGCTTCTGCAGCTTTTGTTTTGGTAATCAGCAAAGCCTGTCCTTCATTTTCGGCTGCTGCTTTTAAGTTATTACTTGCCACAACCTTACTCATACTGGTAATAATAGCTTCATCAAAAGTGATGTCATTAATTTGCAGATCCTGCAGGTGATAGCCCCAACCTTCAAGCGCCACGTCAACCTGTTCTTTTACATTTTCAACAATATCACGGCGAACATTTAAAACTTCTGCCTGTCTTTTGGTAGATACAAAAGCACGGATGCTTCCTTCAACAGTTCGTATCAAAGCCTGCATCAGGTCTTTATCGCTGATAAATTTAAACGCCACTTTCTGAATGGTTTCTTCCTGTTCATTCTGTACCGAATACAACAGCATCGATTTAAAATAAACATTCGCCTGATCAACCGTTACCGCCTGAAACTCCAGTTCAACCGATCGGTTCTGAATACTTACTTTTTTAAAAATCTGTTCCAGGAAAGGAATTTTCAAATTCAGCCCTGGCCGCATGATACGCCGGTATTTACCGAACATGGTAACCACGCCGATAAAACCCTGGTTAATGGTTACAAAGCAACCCAAAAAGGCAAGTACCAATACAAGTACCCACCAATATTTTACATAATCCATAATAGTAAATTTTGATGATGAAGATAGCTAATTTTTATGTATCAGGCCGGAAATCTTTGGGGGGCATTTGTGACTCCGAAAAGATGCCGTTGCAAAAAAGCTTTAACGCCTTCTGCCATTAGCACAACCCGTTCCTACGGAACGAAAATACAATTCAATCAAATTTCCAGCTACCTACAAATTGTTCAGCTGGAACAAAATACTTTGCGCTGCTATCAGCAGGAAGCTTTCCTGAGTTCTGGAAGGTACAATCTCAAATAAAAAAATCCCGTCCAACATAAAGCTAAACGGGATTTTCTTATGTAGATGTTTAAAAATATTAATCCAAAATCTTAACCTCTGTTCTCCTGTTTTGCGCCCTGCCCTCTTCTGTTTTGTTACTTTCAATAGGCACTGTTAAACCATAGCCCTTTGCTGTTACCCTGATGGGGTCAATACCTTTACTAAGCAAATAATTTCTAACTGTATTGGCACGGGCTTCGGATAAAATTAAATTGCTTTTTGCCGAGCCTACATTATCGGTATGGCCCTGCAGTTCTATTCGTTCATCTTCTTTCCTGTTCAAGTAAGCAACCAGCTCATCAATAACTTTATAAGCGTCTTCTTCCAGATCGGCCTTGCCGGTCTCAAAATTACAATCCTCCAAAACAAAACTTTTTGCAGGTAAAAACTGTATATCTACTTTAAATGGATTTTTATAATAAGCCTTGCCCTGCAAAGCCGGTATATCTAAAACGATGTAACTGGTAGAGTCTTTAAAGCCCAGAATAAATATCTCGTACTTATCGCCTGCAGGCAGGCGTACAGAAAATTTACCGGTGGTATCAGTAAGTCCCTGGTATTCCCTGCCGTTTATATTACTTCTGAAAATAACAATTTCACGGGGCAGTATGTTACCCTTAAAATCGGTCATGCTTACATTTACGGGTGCATCTTTAGGTATGCTGGCATCCTGTACCGTGCCGCCCTGGCAAAAGGCAATAAAAGGCATTAAAAAAACTATGAGACTGAAGATTAATTTTTGCTTCATTACAAACTGGTTTAAGTGTTTTAAAGATATTACTTCGCTTATTTGTTGAACATTTTTTTAAGTTTTCCCTTTGAGCTACATAGTACAAAGTAATTATAAAAAGGTAATTACCATTTTTTCAATTATTGTGCCACCTGTTCTGTTTTTTGTTAACCGCTTGTAAATGGCTTACAGCCTTGTTTGCAGTTGAACAACCATTTCATCTTTCCAGCTTTTAAAATCGCCGGCAATAATATGATTGCGGGCCTCAGTAATCAGCCACATATAAAAAGCCAGGTTGTGTACACTGGCAATGGTAAGCCCTAAAAATTCTTTCGATTTCATTAAATGGCGCAGATAAGCTTTGCTGTAATAATTGCTCATGGCACAATCTATTCCATCATCAATTACCGAAAAATCTTTTTCCCATTTTTTGTTGTCAATATTAATTACACCTTTAGTGGTAAATAACATGGCATTGCGGCCGTTACGGGTTGGCATTACACAGTCAAACATATCTATACCCAAAGCAATGCTTTCCAAAATATTCCAGGGCGTGCCCACACCCATTAAGTAACGGGGCTTTTGTACCGGTAAAATATCGCAACAAAGTTCTGTAAACTCATACATCATTTCCAAAGGTTCGCCAACACTTAAACCACCAATGGCATTGCCGGTTGCATTTTTTGATGCGATGAATTCTGCCGAAGCAGTCCGCAGATCTTTATACGTACTGCCCTGCACAATGGGAAATAAATTTTGTGTGTAGCCATATTTAACCGGCGTTGAATCAAATCTTTCAAAACACCTGTCGAGCCAGCGGTGTGTAAGCTCCATGCTATCTTTGGCATATTTATAATCGCTGGGGTAAGGCGGGCATTCATCAAAAGCCATGATGATATCGCCACCAATGATCCGTTGTATGTCCATCACATTCTCCGGTGTAAATAAATGTTTGCTGCCGTCAATATGGCTTTGAAACAAAGCACCTTCTTCGGTTAGTTTACGATTGTTTGCCAACGAAAAAACCTGGTAACCGCCGCTATCAGTTAAAATGGGTTTGTGCCATCCGTTAAATTTATGCAGGCCACCGGCAGCTTCCAGTATATCCAAGCCCGGGCGCAGGTACAAATGATAAGTATTGCCAAGAATAATTTGAGCTTTTACTTCTTCATGCAATTGCTGCTGCGTTACCGCTTTTACACTGCCAACAGTACCCACAGGCATAAATATGGGCGTTAAAATTTCTCCATGGTCGGTTGTTATTTTACCTGCCCTTGCTTTAGATAAGGTATCGGTTTGTTGTAAATCGAATTTTAAAGCGGCCATGTTTGGTTATGGGTTATGTGTTTTGGGTTTGGTGTTGATCACGTTTTGTTGTTAGTTTTATGTTTGTACTTTTCGTTTGACCTCACCCAAACCCTCTCCAAAGGAGAGGGCTTTAGAGTCCACTATGACAAAGTGTTTTCCTTTTTACATTCAGTTTAATCAAAGCCATAATTTCAAAAGCCCACTTTGTTATTTTCCTTTCTTATTACTTATTTCCATTCCTTATTTTTGCCACATGAATTTTACCCAATACTGGCAAATACTGTTTTATGCATTTTGCCTGGTAACCCTGATACAGCTTTTTTATTACCTGTTTTTTTTTATAAGACTGGCAGTTTACAAACCAAAAAAGAAAGCCATATCTCAAACCCACCCCGTATCTGTAATTATTTGTGCCCGTGATGAAGCCGCAAATTTAGCTAAAAATCTGCCGGGAGCGCTGGTTCAGCAATACCGTACAACACATGAAGTAATTGTGGTGGATGATAACTCGTTTGACGACAGTAAATACCTGCTGGAAGAATACCAGAAAACATACAGGCAATTACAGGTTGTACAGTTAAAACAGGAAGCCATGATGATACCCGGCAAAAAATTTCCGTTAAGTATTGGTATAAAAACTGCCAAACACGAAATTGTTTTACTTACCGATGCCGATTGTGTGCCGGCCAGCGAATTCTGGATTGAAAAAATGCAGGAAACCTTTGATGACAACACAGAAATTGTTTTAGGATATGGGGCGTATCATAAAAAAGCAGGCTTGCTGAATAAAATTGTGCGTTGGGAAACCTTTCATACAGCTTTACAATATTTTTCTTATGCCCTTGCAGGTAAACCCTACATGGGTGTGGGCCGTAACCTCAGTTATAAAAAAACAATTTTTTACCGGCACAAAGGTTTTTCGGCGCATAACAATATACCCAGCGGCGATGACGACCTGTTTATTAACATGGCAGCCACAAAAAAAAATACAAAAATAAATGTAGATAAAGATGCCTTTACTTTAAGCGAATCTCCAAAAACATTGTCTGCGTGGATAAAGCAAAAGAACAGGCATTACAGTACCGGCAAATTTTATAAGCCGGTACACAAATTTTTACTTGGCCTTTATACCTTTTCGCATTTTTTATTTTATCCGCTGTTGGCTGCATCAATAATACTTTATAGTTGGAAGCTGGCTTTACTGGTTTTTGGTATCCGCTTTCTGGTGCAGGGTATCGTTTTGTATCCCTGTATGAAAAAATTGAATGAACAGGCGATGTATCCCTGGTTTTTATTTATTGATATCTGGATGTTTTTTTATTATTTGATTTTTGCAGCAGCAATATTTAAGAAGCCGAAGAGGGTATGGAAGTAAAAGCCCCCTCTATCTCCCCCGAAGGGGGAGGAAACCTTGAAGAACAATTTGAAGAATGAGTTTTATTTTGTTTTTTGATTTTTGACTTTTGATTTTATATGGAGTTCATACAAAAATATTTTACTGATTTTTCGGAGAAGCAGGTTAAACAATTTGCTGCGTTGAAAGATTTATATGTTGACTGGAACTCAAAAATCAATGTAATATCCCGCAAGGATATGGATAATTTTTATGAACACCATGTGTTACACTCGCTGGCTATTGCTGCTAAATTTGAATTTACAAAAGGTATGCAGGTGATGGACCTGGGTTGTGGCGGAGGATTTCCGGGTATTCCTTTGGCCATTATTTTTCCGGAAACAAATTTTCATTTGGTTGACAGCATTAATAAAAAACTAAAAGTTGTTTCAGAAATAGCTGCAACTATCGGTTTACAAAATATAACCACACAACATTGCCGTGCCGAGGATATTAAGAACAGAAAATTTGATGTGGTCATTTCAAGAGCTGTAGCTCCCTTAAAAGATTTATGGAACTGGAGTAAACCATTAATTCAAAAAAATAAGATTGCCGTTGCTGGTGTGCCAAACGGACTGATTTGCCTGAAAGGAGGCGACTTGGCCAAAGAGATATTTGAAAGCGGATGTAAACCACTGGTTTGGGAAATAGAAAAGATTTTTCCGCATGAATTTTTTGCCGAAAAATACCTTTTATATATACCTATCAGGTAATGCCTATTACCACATAGTGGTATGGGCGCATTTAAAATTAGCTACGCAGCGTGGCTGCAAAAAAGCCAACATACACTTTTTATAAATCATTATTTATCAATTTTTTAGCTATAATATTTGTAAGCACCGATACCGTTCGCAAACATGTTTACCATATTTATGAAAAACTGCACGTAAGTAATCGTGTTGAAGCTGTTAATAAATATTTTGGGAGATAGAAACAATAACAATCAGTCACAATAAATAAACCCCGTTCGGACTCATGCCTTACAGGGTTTTTACTTTACAAAAATTTCCAGAGCCAAACATCTGTTTGTGGTGTATTGCCTATCGGAAAATCATGTGTATAGCCCGAATTTACAAATCCATATTTTTCATAAAACTTTTGAGCTCTTATATTATGCTCCCAAACCCCTAACCAAACTGCTTCATATTTTTTTTCTGCAGCAAAACTCAAATAATGATCCATCAGTTTTTGTGCAATGCCTTTTCCATGAAATTCTTTTAAAACATAAATCCTTTTTAACTCCAGTGCCTTCCATTTTTTTATAGTGGGGAAGTTTTTATAATCTTCCTTAAAATGCAAATAAGCAACCGGCTTTCCGCCTGCTTCTGCAAAAAAACAAAAAATTTCTTCGTCCAATAGTTCTTTACCTAATTGTTCCTCATTATAATGTTGATTTAAAAAAGACCGCATATCCTCATCGGTACAGGTACCTGTAAATGTATCATAAAAAGTTTGCCGGGCAATAGCAGCTAATGCAGCAACATCAGCAATGGCAATCCTCCGGATTTTTATTTCCATGAGTAAGCTTTGGTCAAAACTATTTTTTAATCAGAATAAAGTGCCGGCCGGCTTACATGGTCAGACGAGGGCGTCAGACCATGTATTACCATTTTAGTTCCAGTGCATTATTTTTTCTGTCCACATCTGCCATTCGTTTTGAAGGATCAATTTCTACTTTCTTTATATCAGTAAGTTTGCGTTTCATTTCAACTACATAAGTTGGGTGCGTCCATTTCCATGCTTCCATCACTTCTCTTTTTTGAGTATTGTTTTCATTTGGTTTATTGCCAAACATTAAATTCAACGGTATATAAAACATGGCTGTGCTTCCATCATTAAATGTCAGTTGCAGGTCAATGGGCATGGGCATATGGCCGGTTCTTTTTAACCTCATCTTTGATGTGCCGTTCTCTTCCCACATACTGTCAATCTTGTAATCAATGGTTTTTGTTGTGTTAACCCAATATTCTCTGTACCAGTCAAGTTGTATGCCGCTTACATCTTCGGCAACCCGTATAAAATCATTCACATTGGGGTGCTTAAAACGCCATTTATTGTAATACTCCAGCAAAATTTTATCCCTTGCAACAGCACCAACTATATAACCAAGTTGCTCCATAAACACTTCGCCTTTTGCATAAGCAGCAGTAGTATAAGCATAATTAGAATTGTAATGGTCACTATGTGTAGTCATGGGTTCTTCAAAACCACTTTTAACCAATGCGTAATAACTGTAATAAGAACTGCTGTGGTCTTCCGGTGTAATATCAACTGCTTCTCTTAAATTTTTACTGGTTGGGTTTTTTACCAGCATTTCCCTCAAATCCTGTAAGGAAGATTTTTTATTATAAAATTTTAAAATCAGGTCTTCTGCATAACTGGTAAAACCTTCATCCATCCATGCATACAAACTTTCGTTGGTGGCCAGCATCATCTGATACCAACTGTGCATCCACTCATGAAAAACGGTGCTTAACCCCGGATCGCTAAGCAATGTTGCCATTGGGTATTCCATTCCGCCATCCCCACCCTGTATAAATGAATATTGAGGATAAGGATATTTACCAAAGTTTTTTTCGATAAAGGGCAATACGGTTACTGCAGCATCTGCAACTGTATTCCATGCCAAATCATTTTCCTTATTATTTTCCTTGTAATTATAAATAACATGCAATACTGTATTGCCAACTTTACGCACCAGGTGTTTGTAATCCGGATCGGCAGCCCACACAAAATCATGTATATTATTTCCAACAAAATGCCAACTGCGTTTTTCTTTGGTTGTTGCTTTTAATTCACTGCCGGGCGCATCATAACCCCAGCCTATTTCTGCAGCATTTACCAAAACACCGGTGCCACCCAGTTTATATGTCTTATCAATATTAATAGTTACATCAAAATCGCCCCATACGCCATAAAATTCCCTGGCTATATATGGTGTCGGATGCCATCCTTCGTAATCATACTCACACAGTTTTGGATACCATTGGCTCATACTGTAACGTACTCCGGTTTTTGGATTATCTCTTCCGCTTCTTCTGATTTGTAAAGGCACCTGTGCTTCAAAATCCATTTCAATTACCACTGTAGTTTTTGGCAATATTGATTGGGTGCAATTGACTTCCAAAATTGTTTCATGGTATTTAAAAGGTTGCGGCACACCATTTATTTTCAATGAAACAATTTTTTGATAGCCTATTTCATTTTCGGCTAATTTAGAGATACGGCTCTTCACCCTGTCATCCCAATCCTGTCTTCCTCTTGTAATTATTTGTCCTAATTCCTGGCTTCTTATATCCATGCTGCTGCCTGGCTGAAAAGCATTAAAGTATAAATGATAAAACAATTTGTTTAATACATTGGGGGAGTTATTGGTATATTCTAATTTTTGTTTTCCTTTAAATTGATTGGTGTTTACATCCATATCAATTTTCATTTTGTACTTAACATGTTGCTGCCAGCGCTCAGGCTGAGCAAATGCAATAACAGGTAATAATAAAAAAAACAGTAGAGAAAGTCTTGTCATAAATAAAATTTAAAAAAATTATACACCGGGTGAGAGATTACAAATATTACCTGCCCATTAACTTTTCATTAAACTTAACAATTAATTTAAACAAATCCTCGTGTTCATTTAAAGGCAAAGTTGCGGCTTTATCAAATACATCATGATACGCCTTAATGCCGCCTAAAGTATAAAAGAAAAAAGCAGGCACTCCTTTTTCAGTAAAAAAATAATGATCACTGTTGGCTGCTTTTCCCCTTGCATTTATTTTTACCAGTAATTTATCTTCATCATTAACGGCATTCATAATGGCAAACTCTTTAGGAAATTCTGTTGCATTCACAACCGTAATGCCTTCTTCACCGGTACCTGCTAAATCTGTATTGATCAGGAAGGGGATATTTTTTAAGGGTATTAAAGGGTTTTCAGTAAAATATTTGCTGCCGATTAAACCTGCTTCTTCTCCGGCAAAACAAATAAAGCCTATAGAATATTTTTGCGGATGCCTTGCATAATATTGAGCCAAATTTAATAATAACGAAATGCCGCTGGCATTATCATTTGCGCCGGGGAAATAAGTAGCTGCTCCCATACCGCCCAAATGATCGTAATGTGCAGTGATAAAAATTATAGAGTCCGGTTTTACTGTTCCTTTTACCAAACCACAAACATTCGCCGCCTTAAAATTGTTTATTAATTTATTATCAATATTAATTTTAAAAGATGCCGGAGATTTATCTAAGGCTTTTTTATCTACAAGAATTAAAGAATAATCGGCAGCTTCCGGAGCTACGCTCCAGGTAAGTTTATCCTGCATTTTTATTATCAGCATTTCTTTACGGTTGATAAACTGTATGCTGTCCAGCACAGTCAGATCACCACTGCCTTTTACTCCTTTTGATTCGGGGCTTACAATAAAATCTTTGCCAGGCACTAAATCTTTGCCATTAATATTTACTTCCATTTTACCAGGAAAAGTATTTACCGGATAACTGAACTGCTGCAAATAATTTTTACCGGTCATAGGCTCCAGCCCGTAATTTTTGAACTCGTTGGAGAGAAATTCACCAGCTTTTTTCATCCCGTCATTGGTATAACCCCTGCCCCAGAAATACGGAGAAGTAAGTGTATCAACCATTTTTCTACCAAAAGAAATATTTTGGGAAGCAGCGGTAAAACTATAAAAGGCGAAAAATAAAACCAGGATAACTATTTTCATTATGAATATTATTATTAATTGAACTTACAATTTTGTAAATATCTACAAACATAAGTTATGAAAAAAACAATTTCTTCATTTAAAATAATTTATAAAGAGTAAATTTCGGTAAAATAACTTTATGAAAAATATAAAACTGATAAATGGGTATCCTTTTGCAAAATATAGCCGGGAAACATATAACCCTGATGAAATGGCACAAAGAGCTGCTTCTTTTGCTGCATGGATGGATACAAGGAGAACCTGCCGTGATTTTTCTGAAAAGCCGGTTGATAAAGCTGTAATTGAAAATATTATTACAGCAGCATCTACTGCACCAAGCGGTGCACACAAACAACCCTGGACTTTTTGTGTGGTTAGCAATGCAGAAATAAAAAAACAAATACGCATTGAAGCCGAGAAAGAAGAATTTGAAAGTTATAATGGCCGTATGCCCGAAGCATGGAAAAAAGACCTGCTTCCATTACAAACCGATTGGAAAAAAGAATTTTTAGAAACTGCGCCTTACCTGATTATTGTTTTCAAAAAAAGCTATGATTTTAATGCCGAAGGGAAAAAGACAAATACTTATTATGCCAATGAAAGTTGTGGAATAGCCTGTGGCTTTTTACTGGCAGCCATTCACCATGCCGGCCTGGTTGCACTAACCCATACGCCAAGCCCCATGAATTTTTTATGTAAAATTTTAAAGCGTCCCGTAAATGAAAAACCTTTTTTGCTGATACCGGTTGGGTATGCTGCGGAGGAATGTTGGGTACCTGATATACAGCGAAAAAAAATAAATGAAGTGAGCTGTTGGTATTAATTTTTTCCATCCACCACAATCACAATTTCGCCTTTAACCATTTTTGCATTAAAATGATCATGCACTTCCTGTAAACTGCCCCTGAAATTTTCTTCAAATTTTTTGGTAAGCTCACGGCTAACACAGCACAGTCTTTCTGCACCAAAATATTGTATGAAATCGTTTAATGTTTTTACCAGCCGCATGGGGCTTTCATAAAAAATCATGGTTCTTTCTTCTGCCGCCAGTTTTTTCATCATGGTTTGCCTTCCTTTTTTAAGCGGAAGAAAACCTTCAAAACAAAAACTGTTCATAGGTAAACCACTGTTTACAAGCGCCGGAACAAAAGCTGTGGCTCCGGGCAAACATTCTACCTTAATATTATTTTTGATGCATTCTCTAACTAATAAAAAAGCAGGGTCGCTGATGCCCGGCGTACCTGCATCGGTTATTAAAGCCATGGTTTTACCAGCCGCCAGTTGCTCTGTTAAATGCGCAAGTATTTTATGTTCGTTATGCTGATGGTAAGGCGTGATGGGTTTTTGAACCTGGTAATGATTTAACAACACGGATGAAGTACGGGTATCTTCGGCAAGTATCAGATCAACCGATTTTAAAATTTCTATTGCCCTGAAAGTGATATCAGCAAGATTACCGATGGGAGATGGAATGAGATAAAGCATTCTGATTTGGTGATTTGATGATTTGATGATGAGTTAATTTTCAAATCATCAAATCGTATCATTAGCTAATTGAAATTTCATACACTTCCATCACCGGGTTTGCCAGTAATTTTTTGGCCGCATCTTCCGCAGTTGCCAATGCAGCTTCCTTATTATCAGCTTCAACCTGCAGGTCAATATGTTTGCCAATACGAACATCGGTAATATTGTTCAATCCTAAATTTTGCAAGCCGCCCATTACGGCTTTTCCCTGTGGATCCAGTAAATCTTTAAGCGGCATCACTTTTATCTGTACAGTAAATATCATGCGGAAGTTTTTTTGAAGAGCAAAGATAAAATAATGTACATGATAAACACAATTGGAACAGCCAGCCAGTTAAAAATAAATGCTGCAACAACAGCAACAGCCAACAGGATTATTTTAGGGATATTATTTTTAATGCTGAAATCTTTAAACTTTAAAGCCATTAATGGTAAGCTTGAAACCATTAATCCGCTTACCAAAACAATAACTGCATACAGCACCCATTTATTGGTAAGCCATTCGTTTACATTAATAAAACTGTTTCCGAAATGTAATATAAGCGGAAAAGAGGCAATCAATAAACCGGCAGCCGGAACAGGCACACCCTTAAATCCATAAGACTGCGTATTGTCAATATTAAACCTTGCCAAACGGTAAGCGCCTGCACAGGCCACAATAAAAGCAGGCAGCAGCCAGGCAATTGATGTTTCCAACCCGTCTTCTTCTTTAATAAAACTGATACGCAACAGTTGATACAAAATTACCGAAGGTGCCACACCAAAGCTTACCACATCACTTAATGAGTCCAGTTGTTTACCCATTTCAGATGTTGCATTCATCAACCGGGCAACAAAGCCATCTAAAAAATCTATAACAGCAGCGGCAAAAATAAAATAAGCCGCAATGGATAATTTTTCGGGAATATTATAATGCGTGCTCAGGTCTTCTCCTACATAAATGGAAATGGTTTCTGTTTGTAATGCAAAAACTATGGCAATGCACCCTAAAAAAAGATTAAGCAGTGTAAAGAGATTGGGAATTTGTTTTTGCAAAGTTAAAAATTTATAGCTGCTAATTCTTTACCTAATTTCTGTACGCCATGCAATATGCGTTTTGTTTGTAACTCCGAAGGCTGTTTAATTCCTTTAGAATATTGTGCAAGCAGGCTTTGGTTCATTCCAATCCGTTCCGACAATGCTTTTGCATTTATAACTTTATAAAATTCAAAAAAAGAAGGTAAATCCAATTTCAATTTTACAGCATCTTCTTTAATTTGTGCTTTTTTATTGTGCTTAAAATACAGGTTCAGTGCATCAGTAATATTTTTTTTTATTTCGGGTAAACTATCCCCGGCGGTATAAACAGGAAATTTATCGGCCCCTGCTGAAAAACCCGAATTGGTTTTTTCTACTGTTATAATTATTTTAGCCATACTCATTTATTTTAAACCTGCCTGTTTCATAATTTTTTGCTGTAGCCCTTTACCAATTTCTTTACTGCCATGATTGGGTACGGTCAGTTGCCCTTCAGAGTCGGGATGCTGCATAATTACATGGCTTCCACTTTGTCTTACTTCAAACCAGCCTTTACTTTTCAGCAGTCTTATAAATTCATTGTACTTCATGTAAAGGTAATAAATTTATTACTTCTTCATAAACCCTTCAATCTCTTCCACAGTTACCGGTATATTCTTCATCAAATCTTTATTCCCGCTTTTGGTTATCCAGAAATTATTTTCAATCCGCACACCCATTTGTTCTTCTTCAATATAAATTCCGGGTTCAATGGTAAACACCATTCCGGCTTTTATAGGTTCGGTACGGGTACCCAAATCATGTACATCAATGCCCAGGTGATGAGAAATGCCATGATACAAATATTTGCGGTATGCCCTGTTTTCAGGGTCTTCGTTTTTAATATCTGATTTTTTGAGCAATCCTATTTTTTGAAAAACAACTGTTGCTTCATCAGCAATTTTTTCGGTATAATCAACAATGCTGATACCAGGCTTTAAAATACTGGCAGCATATTGATGCAGGTGCAGACAGGCATTGTACACCGTTTTTTGTCTGCGGCCAAATTTTCCATTTACAGGAATTGTCCTGGTAAGGTCGGCATTATAGCAACCGTACTCTGCACCAAAATCCATTAATATCAATTCGCCGTCCTTACATTCGCAGTTGTTTTCAACATAGTGCAGGGTTCTTGCCCTGTCGCCGCTGGCAATGATGGAACCATAGCCCGGGCCCGTTGCCCTTTGCGATAAGAATGAATGATAGATTTCTGCTTCAATCTCGTATTCCATTACCCCGGGTTTTACAAACTGCAGTAATCTTCTGAAGGTGTTATCGGTAATATCAATTGCTTTTTGTAATACTTCTACTTCCAGCGAGGATTTTATACCACGCAGATCTTTTAATATTTTTGCACTGCGTTTGTAGTTATGTAACGGAAACCGTTGCTTCATCATTTTTGCATAACGATAATCCCTTACCGGAACCCAATTGGCTTTACGGTCGTTTTCATTACTGTTCAAATAAATGGTATCAGCCAAATGAATCCAGGGCTGCATCAAAGCTTCAGCAGCATCTAACCAAATAATTGTTTTAATGCCCGATATGGCAATACCCTCATTGTCTCTTAACAGGTGCCCATCCCATTTTTCTTTTATTGCGTTAGGCCTCACCAGTACCAGCACTTCCCTATGTTTAGGATCCGGGTTATCCGGAAACAGGATCAGCATCGTATCTTCCTGCTCAATACCCGTTAACCAATACAGGTCGGCATTTTGTTTAAAGCGGTGCAACTGGTCGCCGTTGGTTGGCAGCTCATCATTGCTGTTGAAAATGGCAAAGGAATTTTTTTCCATCTTTTCTGTAAACCGCTTCCGGTTTTGAATAAATATTTCGGGGTTGAGTGGGAGATATTTCATATTAATTATTTAGTCTGCAATATACATTTTAATAGCATCTTTTTTTTTGCAAAAACCGTAAAGCATTAGTTTTAATTATGGCTTTAATTAGTGAGGTGTCAGCTCCCCTCTCCCCGGGAGTTCCTTGCAAAGGAAC
>JANOVD010000528.1:0-1541 GCA_031417255.1 Chitinophagaceae bacterium | reverse complement strand
TTCAACATTAAAACAAAGCAGGTTGATGGTTATGTAAGGTTGTTTGATAAAAGATTATCCGGTTTCGACAATTCGTTTTTTTCGGGCAATCTTAAACTTGCAAAAAACGTATTTAATTTAAATGCTGAAATACCGGAATTTGGTTATGATGGTAAAACATTTGTAAATATTAAACTGGCATCAACCGGTAACATGGATAGTTTGAATACGGTTATTTCGGTAAGCGATGTTGGTATAAGCGACAGCCTGCATTTTCCAAACAGTAAACTCATCCTCACATCTAAAAACGACATTTCAAATATTCAGTTATCAACCAGCGCAAGTAAAACCATCAGCGATGCACAGTTAAATGCAAGTGTTCAAACCTTTAAAGACGGTGTAAAGATCCACTTCTTCCCATCTTCATTTATTTTAAATGATAAAAAATGGAACCTCGCCAAAGATGGTGAGATCACTTTACGCAAATCGTATATTGAAGCCACTGATGTAAGGTTTACACAGGGCAACCAGGAGATAGTGATCTCTACCGAACTGGATGAACTTACTGACCATACCAACTTGGTAGCAAAATTAAGAACCGTAAACATCAATGATTTTACGCCCCTCTTTTTAAAAAAACCAAGGCTTGAAGGAATACTGACAGGTACACTTAAATTAAGAGACCCATTTGGTAAACAAATTATAGAATTTGATGCAACAGCCGAAGATTTCAGGCTGGATAATAAAGAAATAGGCACAGTAAAAATTACCGGCGAAGTGAACACAACTACAGGCCTGGTAACAGCAAAAGGAAATGCTGATGGTAAGTTGAACAAATTTAATATTGACGGCCGTTTTAATTACAAGGATTCTTCTTTAAACCAAATGAATTTTGCGTTGCAGGCCGAAAGATTCGACATCAGCATTCTGGATAATTACCTCGGTGGCATTTTCAGCAATATAAAAGGCAATATCAATACCAGCGACCTGAAAGTTTACGGCGGCCCCGGCCACAATTATATTACAGGTACAGTTAACATTACCGAAGGCGAATTAAAAATTAAATACACACAGGTATTGTACAGGTTTACCAACGAAACCATCATTTTTAACCCCGATGAAATTGATTTTGGATTATTGCAGTTAAGAGATACATTGAATAATACGGGTACAGCCAGCGGTAAATTACAGCATAAGTTTTTTAATGAATTTGGTTTCAGCAATATCCGTTTTGAGACTGGTAAAATGCTTTTATTAAACACTACTAAAAAAGATAACGCCCAGTTTTACGGTAATGTTATCGGCAAAGCCTTAATGACCCTGAATGGCCCGGTTACCGATATGCGGATGAATATTAATGCCGAGCCATCGGCGGTTGACAGCAGTCATATATTTATTCCAACGGGCAGCAGCCAGGAGATTGGTAAGATTGATTATATTGATTTTATCCAGTATGGTAGTAAAATGGAAGACGAGTATAAAGGCAAGGCCGAATCTAATTTTTTGGTGAACATGAAATTAAAGGCTAACCCTGCCTGTAAAATAGACCTGATTCTGGATGA
>JANOVD010000527.1:0-3546 GCA_031417255.1 Chitinophagaceae bacterium | reverse complement strand
GTATCCATGACAGCATGCAAAAATAATGAAGTGGGCAATGTAGATGGTTACGTGCCTGTGTATGCCAATGCAGCCGATGCCAAACAGGTTGTTTTGCAAAGCCCTCAACCAATCGTTAATGGCGGCAAAATTGCCACACTGGGCAATTTTGTTTTTCAGGTAGAAACCGATAAAGGCATACATATTATTGATTACAGCAACCCTGCCGTACCCGTTAAAAGAGGTTTTATAAAAAATGCTTTATGCCGGGAGCTGGCCATTAAAGGCAACAGTATTTATACCAATAATTTATCCGACCTGGTAGTTATAGATATCAGCAATGCAAATGCAGTAACTGTTACTTCAAGAATTAACAATGCTTTTCCTGATTTAGCCTTACAATTTCCACCCTGCAGTGATTGTTATTTTGAATGCGCCGACCCCGCAAAAGGTTTGGTGATACAATGGAATAAGCAAAAAGTAAATAACCCAAAATGCAGAAGATAATGAAGCAACTATTATTGATAACTATACTTATCATGTATTCTTTATTTACCGTAACGTGTACAAAAGATTCGGGAAGTAATGCCGCCGGTTCGGGCAGTTCTCAAACCGGGCAAAACGGATCGTTGAGCAGGTTTGTAATTGTAAATAATTACCTGTACACCATCAGCAACGATGCATTGTCTGCATACAATATATCCAATGCATCATCACCGGTTTATAAAAGTATTGTCCGTGTTGGTTTTTCAATACAAACATTATTTGCCTATCAGGATAAATTATTTATCGGATCAAACACCGAAATGTACATATACTCATTGGCAAATCCCGAGGCACCAACAAAACTTTCATCCGTTATTTATTTTGTTAGAGGCAGAGACCCGGTGGTAGCACAGGATTCAGTAGCCTATTCAACTGTACGCAATGAGTTTGGCGGGGGCGGTGTTTTAAATTGTTTTAACATTAAAAATATCAGTCAGCCTTTTATAGTAACCTCCAGGCAAATGATTAACCCGTATGGTTTGGGTATAAAAGCTGCAGCCTTATATGTTTGTGAAGCCGATAGCGGAATAAAGGTTTTTAATATAACCAACACCTACAATCCGGTATTAACAAAAACTGTTCAGTTTAACGAAACGGCTTATGACGTAATAATTACCGGCAACATTATGGTATGTTATATTAAAGGCGGCATTGCTTTTTTCGATATTTCAAATGCTTATCTGCCGGTGTTTATTTCCAGTGTTAAAAACTAATCTGCTGCCATGGTTTTGATTCGCCTGCCTTTCTTAATTTTTCTTTTATTGTTTACATCTGTGATGGTTACCGGCCAGCCTCAAAAAAGCGATATTAACATGCGCACAAATATTTTATCGTGGCTTGAGCCGAATGCCGGCGGCCCGGTTTTGGGCTTTGAATATTTTATAAATAACAAATTCAGTATTGGAACAGATGCCGGTTTAATTTTTTATAATCCGGTAAAAAGTGAAGGCAATAATTTGGCCAACCCCTGGGGGTATAAAGTAAAGCCCGAATTAAGATATTACCTGTATAAAAAATCAAAACCAGACCCAACCCGTCTCTTTTTTGCTATAGAGGGCCTTTATATAAAAACAAGAACCATTAATTTTAATGATTTGCCCATTACCGATAATATGGGCAACATTGTCTATTATTATATCGGCGGTTTTTCCGAAATTAAAAAAGTAATAGGGGTAAACAGCAAAGCCGGTATACAAATTCCCCGGTTTTTATTTAAAAAAATGTTGCTGGAATTATATGCCGGCGTAGGCATCAGAGTGAAAAAATACAGCTACAGAGATTTACCAGACAGGGCTGTAGTTGAACAAAGAACACAAAGCAGATTTTTATTAAATACCGACATAGATGGTACGTACCCTTCAATAACCGGGGGTTTTAAACTGGTATATAAAATAAATTCAGGCCAATAGTTATTCGTATCTTTTTTCAACCGCTTTATCTAACTTCGCCGGGTTAATAATTCTTTTATGAAAAAAGAAGAAATTCCCCAGGATGACGGCGCTCTCAATAAATTAACTAAGGAAGTGGTATATGCAGTTGACAGTTCGGGTAAATATTCAACCGAACTGAGTACCGGTTGGGAAGTAAAGAGCAAAGCCCTTGACCTTGCCTGGGAAGACATTGCAAAGCGTATTGAAACAGCCCGGCAGAAAGTGATGAATAATGAAGCCAGCCCTGTTTTATTTTTTCTTGAATTCAGGTTGATGGATATCGGTATCCTGTCGGCTTATACAGGTTTTTGGAAATGGACCATCAAACGTCATTTAAACCCTGCAGCATTTAAAAAATTATCAGAAAAAAAATTACAGCAATACGCCAATGCATTTAATGTAAGTGTAGAAGAACTTAAAACCATGAACGTGCATGAAGACTGAATTTAAACATTTGCAGGCAGCGCATTGCGAAAACGGTGTTACTACAAATTTATTACAATCTGCCGGTGCCGGAAAACTCACCGAGCCACTTGCGTTTGGTATTGGTTCGGGTTTGTTTTTTGTACAATTACCTTTTCTTAAAATAAATAACGGGCCTGCTATTGCGTTCCGCACCATGCCGGGGCTAATCTTTAAAAGAACATGCGATTCGCTCAACATACCGGTTTTCAGAAAAAAATTTTCATCAAGAGAAGCGGGAAAAAAATATTTAGATGAATGTCTTGATAAAGGACAGGCTGTAGGTTGCCAGGTGGGTGTTTATTATCTTAGTTATTTTCCTAAAGAATACCGCTTCCATTTTAATGCACACAACATGATTGTTTTTGGAAAGGAAGATGATCGTTACCTCATTAGTGATCCGGTGATGGAAACACCAACATCACTCACTGAATACGAATTAGAAAGAGTGCGTTTTGCAAAAGGTGCTTTTGCACCTCATGGACAAATCTATTATCCCAAAGAAAAAAGAATTATTACCGATGAGCAGATGGCAAAGGCGATTGTAAAAGGTATAAAGAGAAACGTAAACCACATGATACGCATACCGGGCAATATTGCAGGCGTTAATGGCATTGCCGGCACCGGTAAAAAAATTAAGAAATGGAAAGTTAAACTGGGAGATGAAAAAGCAGGTTTGTATTTAGCGCAGTTGGTGCGTATGCAGGAAGAGATTGGAACTGGTGGCGGCGGCTTTCGTTATATTTATGGCGCATTTTTACAAGAGGCACATGCATTTGTACCTAAAGATGAGTTGCTTGATATTTCAAAAATATTTACCGAAGCCGGTGATAAATGGCGCACCGCAGCAGTACAAGCGGCTGGTATTTACAAAGGCCGCATTGGCAGCCAGGCTGATTATAATGTGATGGGAGATTATCTTATTGAAATATCGGAGATAGAGAAAAAAGCATTTAAAGCATTGAGCAAAATAAAATGGAATTCATGAGCAATGCTGCAGTGCGTATATCTAATTTGGGATTTACTTATCCCCGTCAATCTGTTCCTTGTTTCAGTAATTTAAATTTAGAAGTTGCCGAAGGCGAACGCTTTGGATTGTTTGGCCCAAATGGCGCCGGCAAAACCACAC
>JANOVD010000526.1:0-10251 GCA_031417255.1 Chitinophagaceae bacterium | reverse complement strand
TATGCACTCAGTGAAACTAACAATGGCTAAAATTTTAATCGTACTTTTTGTGGCTTGTGGCTTGCAAATGAGTGCATTCGCACAGGAAAATTCTCCTTATTCAAGATACGCAATAGGCGACCTTACACCCAATCATAATGCTTCTACCAGGGGTATGGGTGGTATTGCTGCCGGCGTAGCCGATAACAGGAGTATAAATTTTACCAATCCGTCATCTCTTACATCAATAACCAATACAATCTTTGATGTGGGTACCGAAATAGATTACCGGATTTTAAAAAGCACCAATCCTGCAAAAAAATTCACATCAGCAAATACGTATGTTTCATACCTGGCAATGGCTTTTCCGTTAACAACTCCAAAAATGGCAAAAAAAGATATGTTGTGGGTAATGAGTTTTGGATTAAAACCGGTTTCTAAAATAAATTATAAAATAGAAAAGTTAGAAAGGCTTGCCGGCATCGATAGTTTACACACACTGTACGAAGGTTCGGGCGGCCTTAACCAGGCATTTTTTGGAACCGGTTTTAAGTATAAGAATTTAAGCATTGGTATTAATGGCGGTTATATGTTTGGCCGAAAAGAATACAGTACAATACTTACTTTTATTAACGATAGTGCCGGTATGTTTTATTATCAGTCAAACTCTGCCACCAAAACCTCTTTTGGCGGGCTTTTTATAAACGGCGGATTACAATATGATATAGCATTGGCAAGGGATGCAAAAAATCCGAATATTGTAACCAAAAATTTAAAGATTGGTGTTTATGGTAATCTTCAGCAAAATTTAAAATCAAACAGCGAGTTATTAAGAGAAACAATTCTTTACGATCAAAATGGTAATATTTTCCGCATAGACAGTGTATATCAGGAAAATAATGTAAAGGGAACGGTAAAATTACCGGCTATGGTTGGCGCCGGTTTTACTTATATTGATATGCATTGGCTGGTTGGCGCCGATTTTGAATATGGCAACTGGAGCAGCTATCGTTATAATGGCCAGCCAGACCAGGTGCAAAACAACTGGACAGTGAGGGTAGGAACACAGTATTATCCTGCAAAGGAAAATACACCAGCAAAAAAATACTTCAACTATGTAAGATACAGGGCCGGGTTTTATTACGGATCTGATTATATAAATATCAACAAAAACAGGCCCGAATACGGGTTTACACTGGGTACCGGAATGCCTTTAACTTCTTTAAAGCAGCGAAATAATTACAGTGATGCAGCCTATGTTGTATTAAATACCGGATTGGAATTTGGCAGCAGGGGCAACAAACAAACCAACCTCAGAGAAAGTATTGTAAGGGTTAGTATTGGCGTTTCCATGAATGCCGGTTGGTTTCAAAAGCGTAAATTCTTTTAATAAATCTTCGGTTTCAGTTTCAATAATATCTACAATTTTTATTCATGGCAGGAAAACTTTCTTTTCTCCCAACCTTTGCCTTAGTTTTTTTAACTGCGGTTTTATTTTCGTGTGGTAACAGCGATAAAGAATTAAATGAGTATAACAGTAAAAGCCTGGGCATTGAAGAAATAAAAAATGCTGATATAAATTACACTTTAGGTGGCAGGGCAAAAGCAAAACTGAGGTCGCCATTAATGTTGAGGGTACAGGAAAGTAACCCTTATGTTGAATTTCCCAAAACCCTGCATGTTGATTTTTTTAACGAAAAGGGAGAAGTTGAGAGTAGATTGGATGCCTTGTATGGAAAATATTTTGATCAGGAAAGCAAAGTGTTTTTAAAAGACAGTATAAAAGTGATTAACATACTGGGTGATACATTGTATTGCAACGAACTGTGGTGGGACAGAAGCAGGGTAGGAAAAGAATTTTACACAGACAAACCTGTCCGAATTCGTAAAAAATCAGGATGGACAAATGGAACAGGCATGGAGTCTGCACAGGATTTTAAAAATTGGGTTATTATTAATCCCGTAGGAGTTACGAATATCCCTAATTCACAGTTTCCAACCGATTAATTTTTTAAAGACAAATCAACCTTCGGTTTGTTATTTGGTACTGCAAAGTTTTTTCCTGTAACTTAATTTTAATGAAGCAAAAAATGAGCGAATCAGTATCTTTATCCGCATTCAAAATTTATAATTATTTATGGAATACCGCCGTTTGGGAAAATCAGGTTTGCAGTTAAGTGTATTGTCTTTTGGCAGTTGGGTAAGCTTCAGCAAACAAATTAATGATAAGGTTGCCGATGAGTTAATGGGCGTAGCTTATGATAAAGGCATCAACTTTTTTGATAATGCCGAAGTATATGCATTGGGCGAAAGTGAAAAAATGATGGGCCGTGTGTTAAAAAAGAAAAAATGGGACCGTAGTTCTTACACGGTTTCTTCAAAGGCTTTTTGGGGATGGAGAGGGAAGGAAAATAAGCCCAATCAAACCGGCTGCAGCCGCAAACATTTGCTGGAAGCCTGTGATGAGGCTTTGCAAAGATTGCAGGTTGATTATCTTGATCTGTTTTTTTGCCACCGCCCCGATAAAGGCACATCCATTGAAGAAACTGTTTGGGCAATGAACCATCTTATACAACAGGGAAAAATAATGTACTGGGGCACCAGCGAATGGAGTGGTGTTGAAATTATGGAAGCTCACCGTGTTACCGAAAAATTCAGGTTGATTGGCCCAACTATGGAGCAACCGCAATACAATTTATTTGAGCGTAATAAAATTGAAAATGAATTTTCGCAGATCTATAAAAATGTGGGGCTGGGTACAACCATCTGGAGCCCTTTGGCGTCTGGACTTTTATCGGGTAAGTATAATGATGGGATACCCAAAGGAAGCCGCTTTGCATTGGAAGGTTTTGGCTGGTTAAAAGAAAAATGGGTATTGGATGAAAAAATAAAGAAGGTAAAAAAATTAAGTGAGCTGGCAACCAAACTGGGCGTAAGCACTGCCGCTTTAAGTATTGCCTGGTGCATTAAAAATCCAAATGTTTCCACGGCTATTTTGGGGGCTACAAAAAAATCGCAATTGCTCGATAATTTAAAAGCATTGGATGTTGTTACACAATTAACACCGGAGGTAATGGAGAAGATAGAAAACATCATGAAAACAAAACCTGTATTACCCGAGTATTAGAATATAAAATAGAATTTTTGGAAAATGCTTTAAAAAACAATACTGCTGATAAGCCCCTCCTTGGGAGGTTCCCGAACCTGGTGAAGGGAAGGAACGAAGTTCGGGGGAGGCCAATTGTGTATGGAATTCCGAATTGCGATACAACAAAAAAGGCAATAACATGGCTAAATAAAAACAAGATCAGTTTTTCTTTTCACGATTATAAACAGGAAGGGATAAGCAATCAAAAACTGGAAACATGGTGTAATAGTGAGGGCTGGGAAACTATCTTTAATAAAAGAAGCACTACCTGGAGAGCGCTTTCAAAATCAGTACAGGATAAAATAACCGGTCAGTCATCTGCTGTAAAACTGATGATAAAAAATACAAGCATCATTAAAAGACCGGTTATTGAATTCGGAGATAAAATAATTATCGGTTTTGATGAAGCCGTATTTTCAAAATATTTACGGCATTAAGTAAAATGGAAAATAAGAGTTTTTTTATTTCTACCAGCCGTATCGAGGCATTCAGCGATGGCGTTTTTGCTATTGTAATTACCCTGCTTGCCATCCAGTTTAAAGTGCCAAAATTTACAGCCGAGGCCACCCTTCAGCAAAATTTTCATGAATTATTAAAACAATCTCCCCACTTTGTCAGCTTTGTATTCAGTTTTTTATTTGTAGCTGTGTTTTGGATAAATCATCACCAGTTATACCATACCATAAAGGAAGCAGACAGAAAATTACTTTGGTATAATATTCATTTGCTTTTCTGGATAACCATGATTCCTTTTCCTACAGCTATGGTTGGAGACCATCCCGAAATACCTGTAGCCACCATGAGCCTTGCATTTGTTTTAATGATGGCTTCACTTGCAGCTTATATTGTGCGGCGTTACAGTTATTTCAGGGCCTCATTGGTACATGAAAATTTGTCTATCGATACCATAAAAGACGGCCTTACTAAAAACATTTTGGCAATCGTGTTTAATTTTGCAGCCATTCTTATTGCACCTTATTCGGTTAAGGTTTGTTATATTATCTTTATCATAGTACTGGCATTATTTATCATTCCGCAAAAACTGGAAATAAGATCAAAATCATCAACTAAAAATACAAACACATGAAACGTAACGCAACCGCCGTTTGGAACGGTACCGGAAAAGAAGGCACAGGCCATCTTACAACACAAATCTCAACTTTAAATAAAACACAGTACAATTTCAGTTCACGTTTTGCAGATTGCGTGGGTACCAATCCGGAAGAACTGGTGGCAGCAGCACTTTCGGGCTGTTTTGCCATGAAATTAAGTTTTGTTTTAAATGCAGCAGGTTTTACTGCCGATGAAATTGATGTAAACAGCACCCTTACGCTGGAAGGCGGAGCATTAACAAATGCACATCTTATTGTAAAAGCAACAGTGCCGGCAATTGACCAGGCGAAATTTGACGAATGTATGGAAGACGTAAAAGCAAATTGTTTAATTTCAAAACTGCTTAACATTGATAAAACCTATGAAGTAAGTCTGAATTAATCTGAAAAGTTTACATGGTGCCTTTAAAAATAATTTCAATCCTGTTATTTGCATTGTCTTCTTTGCAGGTAAAAGCTGTAACTGCCGATACACTGGTTGTAATTTTCGACAGGCAGTATTTTGTGCAGGGCGATAGTATTGAAATTGAAGTATATACTGATCCCTACAGAAATAATCAGCGGGCACAAACCCTGCATTTGTGGATTGAAAATGTAAAGACCGGGCAACGCTGGAAATACCGTTACCCTTTTTTAAAAGGCCGGTATAAATTTACCTTAAAAATAAACGACAGTATTCCCAATGGTGTTTATGCTTTTAATTTTTTGCTCCAGAAAAAATTTCTTACAGTAAATGGAAAACTTAAAAATGCTGAGGAGGAGGATAAGGCGGTTAATTATATTGCCATATCAAAAAATAAAGCGCCAATAATTGATGGAGCTGAATTAAGCAATGATGGTTCTTTTAAAATCGATAATCTTTTTTATACCGACTCCGTTTATTTTGGATTTTCACCTGTACAGAAAACTAAAGTAAACCGATTTAAAATTGATATTGAAACACCTGTAGATTCAGTATTTATTCCCGAAGCAACGGCAACTGAATTTGTAACTGTTGGTTCGGATGAAACACAAAGTAAGCAAAAAGATACAGAGATTGGCGGCTATGTTTTTTCAAAAGTTAATAAAAAAGATAAAGAACTGCTGCAGGAAATTATATTGAAAACGAAAGCAAAAAACAAAAGGGAAAAATTTGAAAATGAAAATGTAAGCGGGCTTTTTGCTTCTGATAATGCAAAGACCATTGATTTTTACGAAAGCGATGAACTTCAAAACTATCCGGATATTTACAGTTACCTCACAGCAAATATTGCCGGGCTTGTTACGCATACTAATGAAGAAACCGGGCGAACGATCTTATACTGGAGAAAAGAAAGGGTAAATATTTTTGTGGATGAAATTCTGGACGTTGATTTTTCACCAATTTCTTTAAGTTCGCAGGATATTGAAATGGTAAAAATTTACAGTCCGGGCTCAAGGCTGGGCCTGGATGGATTTGGAGGCTCAGTTGCTATTTATACCAGGCGTATGAGCAACCGACCGGGAAATAAACTCAGCAATTACAGTTTTTATGTAAAAGGGTATACACCCAAAAAAAGCGATTGGAAATAAGCCCTAATTTTTATTTAAACCATAAATCAAAATAAATGTCATTTCAAAACAAAACAGTCATCATCACCGGCGCATCACGTGGTATTGGTAAAGCAATTGGTTTGCGTTTGGCAAAGGAAGGCGCCAATATTGTCATCGCATCAAAAAGTGTGGAAGAAAATCCAAAGCTGGGCGGCACCATTTTTTCGGCTGCTGCAGAAATGGAAGCAGCCGGTGGAAAAGCGCTGGCAGTGCAATGCGATATTCGTTTTGAAGATCAGATTCAAAACGTGGTTGATAAAACTGTTGAAAAATTTGGAGGCATTGATGTCCTCATAAACAATGCATCGGCCATCAACCTAACGCCAACCGAACAAACCGAACCCAAACGTTTCGACCTGATGTACGATATCAATGTTCGTGGCACTTTCATGATGAGCAGGGCATGTATCCCTCATCTTAAAAAAGGAACCAATGCACATATCTTAACTTTATCTCCGCCCATAAATATGGATTTAAAGTGGTTTCAAAACCACCTGGCCTATACCATCAGCAAATACGATATGAGTATGATTGCCCTCGGCTTATCGGCCGAGTTAAAAAAATACAATGTAGCCGCCAATGCACTCTGGCCACGCACTACCATTGCCACGGCTGCAGTAAATAATTTACTGGGTGGCGAAATGCTGATGAAGATGAGCCGCACGGTTGATATCATTGCAGATGCAGCTTACTATATTTTATCAAAACCTTCAACCACCTGCACAGGTAATACATTTATTGATGAAGACGTACTGGCAGCAGAAGGAATTACAGACCTTGAAAAATATTCTGTTGTACCCGGGGCACAGTTATATAAAGACCTTTTTGTTTAACTGCCCGTTTTAATAAATTCGTATTCGTGTAAGCAGGCTTTTACATGGTTAATTACCGCATCTTTTTTATTAAATCCGGTATAATCATTTATGTAATTAAGATCAGGATTTTCCCGAACCACTATTACCAATAATTATGGCAGCCATGGCAAGCCCTGTATCTTTTAAAAGCATTCCCGGATTGCCATCCATAGCAGGTTGCAGGTGCAATACAAAAACAAAGATCAGCAATATAAGCGCCAGTAAATAGCAGGCCGCAGTTTTAAACTTATTAATAAGAATAGCTAAACCTGCTGCAATTAAACCACCGCCGGTTATATAGATCCAGATCTTGCCGTCGCCAGGCATATAATCTGGTATTGCGCCGCTCATGGTATCGGCATTCATAAAATGTAAAACGCCAAAAAAGCCCATCACCAGTGCATAAAGCATTTCGGCAAGTCTTGTAGGAATGAATGATTTCATTTTTTTTGTTTTAGTTGAGCCATAAAAAGTACAAATAATTTTTCAGCTTTGCAAGTTTAAAGCCGGGAAGTATAAAATGAGGGCAACAAAAATAAAATAAAAATGCCACAGCAATTTCTGAAATGTAAATTGCTGTGGTATTTCGTAAAAGTAGAAAAACTATTTCAACATGGTTTTAGGCACTTCTTTCTCCAGTAAATATTTATAAATGAATTTTGTTTTAAGGTTTTGAAAATGCAAGCCTTTATTGCCACCCCATCCATGCCTGCCACCGCTGTAGGGCATAAATTCAAAATCTTTTTTCAGGTCCTGTAATTTACTGATTAAACGGATGCTGTTTTGCATGTGTACATTATCATCAATCATACCATGTACAATCTGTAAAACACCTTTGTATTTATCAGCATGAGTAATAACATTGCTGCTTTTATATCCATCGGGGTTATTGGCTGGTGTGCCCATAAAGCGTTCGGTATAATGCGAATCATATAAGGTCCAGTCGGTAACACTGCCGCCAGCCATACCATGTGTAAACACATCGCTGGCATAGGTTAAAGCATAACAGGCCATATAACCACCATAACTAAAACCAACAATACATATTTTACCGGCATCGGCACTGCCATTGGCAATCAACCATTTTACCATGGTGCTGTAATCCTTCATTTCCCAATAGCCCAGGTTATGATACATATTGGCAACACCTTCTTTCCCAAAATGTCCGCTGGCACGGTGGTCCATCGTAACCTGTATCAAACCTTCTTTGGCATACCATTGCTGGTTGCCACTCAATCCCCAGGTATCCATTACACTGCCGGCATTGGGCCCGCCATACACAGAAACCAGTACCGGGTACTTTCTGTTCTTATCCATGTTAAGGGGCCAGGTTACTTTCATGGGCAGGTCGTAAAGGCCATCATCACTTTTTACACGGATAAGTTCTGTTTTGGCAATATTGTAATTGTCAAATTCTTCTCCTTTACTGTTGCCAAGGTCTTTTATTATTTTTCTTTTGGTACTTATCAAAGTCATTTTAGTTGGAGTGGTAGCATTGGAATAAGTGGTAATAAAATAAGAACCTTCGGGTGAAATATTAATAGAATTATTATAATCGCCCAGGGTAAGCCGCTCCATATTTTTTCCATTGATATTGATGCGGTAAAAATCATTACGGGCTGTGTTCTCCAGGCTTCGTGCAGTAAAATAAACCACACCTTTCTTTTCATCAACATAGTTTACATTGGTAACAGTAAATTTTCCGGTGGTGATGGCGTTCACCAGTTTTCCCTTCATATCGTGAAAATATAAATGATTCCATCCGGTAACATCGCTGTTAAGTATAAAGCCTGTATTATCTTTTAAAAACTGAATACGCTCCCCCTGGTCATCAAGATCAACCCAGCTTTTTTGTTTTTCGTTATAAAATTCAGATCTGGCACCGGTAAATGTATTAACCTCGTAAATAATTAAATTATCCTGCAGCCTGTTCATCCATTGCACCAATAAAGAAATTCCATCGGGTTTCCAGTAAGGCACACCAAAATACTGGTCATCTTTTTCGTTGAAAGCCGCCCAAACAATTTTACTTCCTTCGGGCTCAACAATACCAACTTTTACTTCCGGGTTCGGGTCTCCAACCTTGGGATACCTTTGTGTTTCAACCACGCCATGCAAACCCGGTGCATCGCTAATGGTAAATACAGGAATATTTGTATCATCCGACCTGAAAAATGCAATATGCTTACTATCGGGGCTCCACCAGAATGCACGGTACCTGCCGCTGCGGCCCAGTATCTCTTCCATATATACCCAGCTTGCATAACCGTTTAAAATGGTTTCGCTGCCGTCTTTAGTTAAGCGTGTTTCTTTTTTTGTGTTGAGGTTTACGGTGTATAGATCGTTGTTTTTTGTATAAGCAATATAATTACCATCGGGGCTCAGGGTTTGATTTATTTCTTTTGCCGAATCGTTGGTTAACCTGATGTCCTCAATATTTTTTCTCATGTACAGGTCATTTCCCTTTACAACAATTTCGGGGGTGGTTGCCACAGAGCCTTTGTTGATATTGGGCTCCACATATTCTTTTTCTTCGCCGGTTTTACAATCAACCTCATAGCTTTTTCCATCTTTTCTTAATATAAAACGGCTGTCATCTATCCATTTTACAACCGAAGGAAGCTGCTGGGTTATGCCCTTAAAATTGCTTTTAAAATACTGGTCATCGCCCAGTTCTTTTTTTTGTGCTTGTGCTGCCAGGCAAAAAAATACTGCTGTTAAAGCCACAGCATGTTTGGCAAATTTTATCATATTAATTTAGTTTGATGATTAGAGCGGACAAGATAGTTTTTTTGGAAGAAAAGGGAAAAGGAAATTGATGAGTGGAACAAAAGGATTAAATACTTATTAAATTTACCTGTAGCGTTCAATTGAAAAGATCTTAACAGGCGTTTTAAAATACTGTTCTTCGTTTGGATGCAATTGCTGAATTTTTTTTACAATATCCATTCCTTTGATAACCTTGCCGAATGCAGCAAAGCCCTGCCCATCAGGATTTCGCTTACCGCCGAAATCAAGAGAAGGCTGGTTGTTGATGCAAATAAAAAAACTGGAAGTCGCTGTTGCCGGTTCCGCCCTTGCCATAGAAATGGTACCATCTTTATGAAGCAGGCCGGTTTGTTTTGTTGTTTCTAATGGAATAGCAGGAAATTCTTTTGCAGAATCTACATTGCCCCCCTGTATCACTTCAATCTTTACCTTATTTTTCTGTTGGTTATTTAATGTAACTGCACGAAAGAATGAACTACTGTCATACAAATGTGCATCTACATACTTTAGAAAATTAGCAACAGTAACCGGCGCTTTTGCAGGATATAATTCAATTGTTATATTACCCAGTTCTGTTTTGATCAGGCAGCTTATATTCTTTTGTGCCTGGATGCTGGTTGAATAAAAAAAAAGCAGTATGAAAATAGAATTTTTCATACTGCTAATGTAAGATTAAGTTTTATTATTCGGGCTTATTCTCAGGTCTCATCATGGGGAAGAAAAGCACATCCTGTATTGAATGCTGATTGGTGAGCAGCATCGCAATCCTGTCTAGTCCAAAACCAATACCACTGGTTGGCGGCATGCCATATTCAAG
>JANOVD010000525.1:0-4806 GCA_031417255.1 Chitinophagaceae bacterium | reverse complement strand
TTTTATACTAATATTAATATTTTAGACATTAATTTTTCTCTGAGTAATTTATTAATTTTAAATAAAAATTTATAAGAATTAGTATTATCATTTTTTATCCGTCCAACCCGTGTCATCCGTGTGCCTGTTTTTTTGTCGCATATCCTTGCAATATTTAGTATCAATTATAAAAACAAATTATTTACCCACACTATCCGTCATAGAACCATAAAAAAAGCTGCGGTAATTTACCACAGCTTTTTTAAATAAATTAAAATTATCAAAATTTAAATACCAGCGATGCCTGAAACAAAGTGCCCAACTGGCTGAACTGTGAACCATTGTAGCCCAAAATACGGTAACGGCCGCTGAAACTCAAAAATCCTTCCAGTAATTCCCTGTCGGCGGTATTAGCCAGTGTTGCTTTAGCTGCTGCATAATCAGGGTCTGTTGGGTTGCCGGTTAATTCCAGTTTCCATTTTGGCAGCACGTTGAGCAGATTATTTATGGCAATATTAAATGCTATTTTATTTGTAAAACTATATCCCAGGTTTAAATCTGTAACAACAGCAGTTTTAAAAACCTGTTTAATATTATTCATTTTGCTTCCGCCATTGTCCAGGTCCTGGAATTTGGTTGGCCCAAATATGGTGTTATTTAAACTAACACCAAATTTTTTGAAACTATAATCAAATCCGAGAACCACCTTAAACCTTGGCCGACCTTCAATAAGCAGCGATTTAATTTGTGTGCTCAGGATAGTAGCTCCGGCATCTTTAATAGGACGGGGGTCATTGGGTGTACCAACAATTTCATTCTTTAAAGTAAAATTACCTGCCAGGTTAACCCCCAGTTTTCCGGATCCTAAATTTATATTTTTGTAATTGGCAACCAGGTCAATACCGGCATTTCTTGTTTTAACTCCATTTATAAAAAACTGTACACTTTCTAAATCATAATTGCCGGCACCAACACTGTTTCCTTTTAGAATACGGCCCAACTCGGTTGTTGGGGTTGCCAGTAACTTATCATCGGAGTTAATGGAAGAACTATAAACAATCCTGTCTTTAATGGTAATGTGGTAAAAATCTACTGTAACATTCAGGTTCTTTGTTGGATTAAATCCTAAACCAAACGACAGGTTAGTTGATTTTTCGGGAGTTAATAAAGGAACCTCCAATGCAAAAGCCTGCTTGCTCCTGTTATTGAATAAGCCCGATAATACAATGGTACCACCTGCAAAAGAAGCCTGTGTGGATTGTGCATAAATCTGGTGCAATGTTGGCGCCCTGAAACCTGATGAAGCTGAAGCCCTGATAACAACTTTGTCGTTTGCAAGTTTGTAACGGCTGGATAGTTTCCAAACAAAAGCATTACCAAAATCGCTATATCTTTCGGCACGTATTGCGCCGTTCAGTAAAAAGTCTTTTGAGATATTCCATGTGGCATCAATATAGCCGCCAAAATTAAAACGGCTGTTTGTAGTTGCATTTTCTTCACGAATTCCAGGAAATGAATTTGCTCCCTGGCCAGTATATGATGATGTATCCCCTGCAATAATTCTATAAGTCTCTCTTCTTACTTCGGTACCAAAACCAACACTGATATTATCATTGATTGATTTAGCAACATCATAGTTTCCTACAATATGCGAAAAATTAAAACCACCGGGTTTAAATGATGTAGGACTTGCAGTTCCCAAAGAACGGTTTACTGTATTTTCAACCGTATATAATTGTTGGTTGCCTCCAAATGTAACAGCTACATCGTGTGACCATCCGTCTTTTACAGTTTTAAAACCCAGTGTAGCATTGTAATCCAGCAAATCGCCTTCAAATGTTGGTACGTAACCCAAATATCCTTCGTACAACGGGTCGGTACCTCCGGTATAATTAGGTGCACCCGGAATTCTCTTATGTAATAATCCAGCATCAGTTCTCCAATACGGAGTACGGTAGTTGGCAAAACTTTTTGCTTTTTTAATAACTAAAGCGGCATTGCTGTAAAACTGTCCATTTTCGCCGGCTGATAAGCCCAGGTTATAATTAAATTTTGCAGCCTGTATATCGCCTGATCCGTTAATATTTCTTCCTGTTGGATATACATTTAAAAATGCTGTTATGGCAGCATCAGCAGCAGGTGAGCCGCCGAATGTTGCTATTTCGGTTGGGAGGTGAATTTTACCTGACCGTACAGCACTGTTTTGCTGACTGAAATCAACCGTATAATTAACGAATCCCTTAGCACCGATATTAGAACCACCATTAAAGGCAATGCCATAATTTTCTCCATCTCCTTTAATTGATAGTCCGCCATTAATTGTAAGTGTGCTGTATTGATACCTGTCTTTTAAAATTACATTCATAACACCGGCAATGGCATCGGAGCCGTATTGTGCCGAGGCACCATCCCTCAATATTTCTACCCGCTTGATGGCATCAACTGGAATGGCAGAAAGATCTGCGCCCGTTTCTCCACGGCCCGGGGCAAATTGAACATACAGTAATGAACTCAGGTTTTTTCTTTTACCGTTAATCAGTACCAATGTTCTGCTGGGGCCCAGGTTACGTATTTCGTAAGGATCTAATAAAGTTGTAGCATCATTTACCGGAGTATTAATTGTATTAAAAGAAGGAACCCGGTATTGCAGTTGTTTGTCGAAAGTGGTTTGCGCTGTTGATTTTAAATCGGCATTTGAAATCACATCAATTGGTAATGGAGTATTTATTGAACTCCGTGGCAAAGACCGTGCACCGGTGGTTAGAATAATTTCTCCTAAATCTCCTGAAGATTCCAGGAGTACAAAATTAACCGTCATACTCCCTGATACAGTAACTCCTTTTGAGAGTGTAGCGTATCCAACAAAAGATGCAGTGATGGTTGTGGCTCCGTTAGGTAATGAAAGGGAATAGTTACCATCCTCATTGGTTTGAGCACCAATGCCACCACTGGCAGTTAACGATGCACCCGAAATTCCTTTTCCGGAATTATCAGATACTTTACCAGTGACCGTGTTTTGCGCTAAAACGTTTGTTGTAGAAAATATTGCCAATAAGGTTACAATAATCCCTGTTCTGATTTTGATACTCATAAATGTTAGTTTGGTTAAAAAAGAAGAATGCATAAATATAATAATAAAATAACTCAAAAAACAATGCCATATTTAAATAAAAATTATAGAGTAATTGTTTATTGAGTATTTAAAAAAAATCAAAAAATTATCTTGCACCCGGCGGACAATGTTGTTTTAAATAATTTGTGTATAAAGTTGTTAGGTGTTCAAAAGTCCCTGCACCTTCCGACATGCCGTGCGACCTGTTGGGATAGGCCATAAACTGAAATTGCTTATTGTATTTTACCAGTTCGTTTACCAGTAATTCGGCATTGCTGTAATGCACATTATCATCTCCGGTACCGTGTATGTATAATAAATTCCCTTTTAAATTTTTAGCATAAGTAACCGGTGAGCCGTTAATAAAATCATCCCTGTTTTCCTGTGGCAAACCCATGTAACGCTCCTGGTAAATATTATCGTAAAATAACTGGTTAGATACTGCTGCAATGGCAATACCTGTTTGAAACAAATTGGGATACCTGAACAACAGGTGTAAAGTAGATGATCCGCCGCCACTCCATCCCCAAACGGCCACCCTTTCTTTATCCATATATGGTTTCTGCTCCAGTAATGTTTGTAAACCGTTTGCCAGGTCGGTAATGTTGATGTTGCCTATTTTGCGGTAAATAGATTTTCGCCAGGCCGCACTTTTAAGCATGGGCGTACCCCGGTTATCAATACTTATCTGTATGTAACCATCTTCACGTATATCGCCTTTGTATAAAAAATTATCCTGGCTGCCATAACTGTCCTGTACGGTGGTTGATGCAGGCTCGCCATAAACATACATTACAACCGGGTATTTTTTTGTACTGTCAAAATTTTTGGGTTTATTGATCCAGGCATTAAGTGTTATTGAATCGGCAGTTTTAATTTTTATAAATTCTATATCAACAGTACTGTCAATATTTACAGTTGCTTCAATACTTTTTGTCTCATCAAGTGGTTTGTTATCCGGTAAACTTATCCATTCCCTTACCATGGGCGTGTTGTGGCTTGAATAGGTATGCAAAGCCAGTTTACCTAATGGCGATATGTTATAATCATGTATTCCGTTTCGGTCATTTGCAAATACGGGTTCAAATTCATCCTTTATTTCATTTGATACTTTAAACAGCTTCTGTAAAAAAGATGGTTTTTCAATATTTACCCGGTACAGGTACAATTGCGTTGCATTGTATGGCGATGCGGTAAAATAAATATAGTTGTTGGCTTCATTAATACATTTTATTTCATCAATATCATAATCGCCCCTGGTTAAAACTGTTTCGGTTTTACCATCGCTGCTTATTTTATAAATATGCCTCCATCCGTCTTTTTCGCTAACCCAAATAAAATCATTTCCTTTATTTATCCAGTTCCATTCACCCGGTTTATTTGCATTTAAATCAACCCATGCCGTGCTGTTCTCGGCCCAAAAAGTTTGTGTTTTGCCATCAGAAACATCGCAGTAAATCAATTTACTTTCCTGTTGCTTTCGGTTAAGCTGTTGTACAACCAGTTCATCCGGTCCGGCCCATTCCATGCGGGGCAGATAATTTTGTTGCGGGTCTCCATCAATATCCATCCACTTAATATTTCTTTTGCCCAGGGTAGCCACACCAATTCTTACCGGCGAAGGCGGTTCCCCCACTTTTGGATACTCAACCGGAATAACCTGAGAATAATTACTGTCGGTTGTGTTCAGCATATAATAATCTCTTACTTTGGTG
>JANOVD010000524.1:0-2195 GCA_031417255.1 Chitinophagaceae bacterium | reverse complement strand
GGCGGAGAAAAATTATTTTCTGTAAAACCACCCTGTGTGCCTACTGAGTTAGTAGAGTTTAGAAAAAGAATTGGGGAAGCGGGAGCAGAATTGATTTTTAAAGAAAGTATCCGTATCAATGGCAAAGATTCAGATGATGATAATTTGAGTGGAGATACCACTAAACAGGAAAAAAATATCACCTACCCAACCGATTGTAAGCTCCCCCTTTTTAGTAAGCTTCAAAAGTAGAAAAATAGTTTCATTATTTAGGTGTTTTGCAGTTCCTGCTGTTGGGCTACCGTTGGGCGAAAATTTAAACAGCACCTTTCACGCAATGGATAAACTTTCGGGATATTATGATGACGATGGCAATGAGATAAAGCCAAACCTTTATCCCAAACCACAGCTTTGCATGAGTTGCAAAAAAAATGACGACCCTAACGAAGAGATTCTTTGCGCCATGAATAGGTATACTTAGAGATTTTGCAAAATAATTCTTCGCCCTGTAAACCTACACTTTCTTGGGGTTGCTGTCTGCCTTAATAGCTTTTGGAAAATAACTGCCTGATGCAAGGCGTACCTACAACTGGTATAATAGCTTGCTGCGGTGCGTATGAAGATACTCCCACGTCATTATAATTACACTGCCACACAACTTAAAACTTATGTTTTTAATTTTATACAACCTGACAATTCTGTTATAACACGTAGTGTGATCGTGTTTTGAACCTGCAGCCAGTCGAGTAAGCAATGGGAATTTCACCCCCTGCTCCTCACAGAATCGTACGTGAACCACTCGATTCATATGGCTCTTCAAGATGATGTTGGTAATTAGTAATCTGGGCATACACTCCAATTGACAAACAGGCTGGGTTGCATCTTATACAATGTATTGAGCCATCTGCGGCTCTTGTACAGATTCATCCGCTTGTTCCCTGCCCGTCCCGGTCAGGCGGGCATTTGCACCACTTTTCAAGCATCAGCACCTGGCGGACACTGCATTAAATTCCCAGCCTGCGGCTATGCTCGACGTTGTGCGACAAACTTATCTTAGCAATTTCCATCCGCCCATTTTGTGGCTTACGTCCTCAGGTACGTTTGGATTTCTACATTCAATTACCTGTACCTTTCTCCATCTTTTTATCAAAAATCTTATGCACCGCATTCAGCTTTGCAATATAAATACTGCGGCCATGCGTTCCAATTACCAGTTCATTTTCACGTTGCTGAATAACAATATCATGCACCGGCACACGTGGTAAATTATTATCCAGGATCATAAAAGTTTTTCCCATATCAAAAGATGCATAGAGGCCGTTATCGGTGCCCACATACATGATATTCTCTTTTTTGGCATCTTCAATTACCACATTGATAGGCTCCATGGGCAAATCATTTCCCAACTGTATCCAGTTGGTTCCATAATCTTCACTCACAAATAAGTAAGCGCCAAAATTATCGTTGCGGTAACCGTTTAAAGAAGCATAAACCCTTCCTTCTTTAAATGCTGATGGCGTAACACGGCTTACATACATGCCCTGTACAGCTTTTGGCAGGCCGGTACTTATTTTTGTCCAGTTATAACCGGCATCTTTACTTACATGAATATTTCCATCATCGGTACCAATGTAAATCAAACCAAATTTCACCGGCGACTCAACAAGCGTTGTGGCCGTACCAAATGGAACATCTCCTTCTTTTCCTCCATTGGTTAAATCGACACTGAGTGCTTCCAGGTTTTCGCCTTTTTGTAAACTGCGGTGAAATTTATTGTTAGCATAATAAAAAATATCCTGGTTGTGTTTGCTTAACCAGATAGGTGTTTGCCAGTTAAAACGAAATTTCGGTTCGCCCAAATCGGGCCGTGGATAGATAAACAATCTTCTGCCACCCTCTGTACTTCTGCGGCCATAAAAACCAAACTGCGATCCGGTGTAAGCGGTTTTATTATCTCTTGTATCTACCTGCACCTGCATACCATCGCCGCCGCCAATCTGTTTCCAGGGATATACTCCTTCATAATCCCACTGGTCAATATCTTTTGCAGTGGATGGGCCATACCAGGTGCCATTATCCTGCAGGCCACCATAAATATTATATGGTTTTGCATCATCAACAGTTATTTTATAAAACTGCCCAACTGATGGTGTGTTGGCCTTGAACCAATGCTTACCATCATCGTAAGTAACATTGCAGCCGCCATCATTACCGGT
>JANOVD010000523.1:0-10042 GCA_031417255.1 Chitinophagaceae bacterium | reverse complement strand
CTTTTGAAAACATAGAGCGGCAGCCTTTGGGAATATCCTGCAAAGCAAATACACCGATACCTTCAATGGGAGAGGGCCTTATCATAACCCAGGTATTGCCGGCCAGTTCTTTTAATAGTTCTTCTTTGTTCATTTATTTTCCTGTTCTGTAAATCCACGTACAATAAAAAATTGCGCTGCACAGTAACTAAGTATGATGAATACCCCTGCATATGCAAAGGGCTGATAAAATTTATTTATGGCCAGTAAGGAATCGGATAATACAAATGCTGCGGCACCCAGCAAATAAAAACCGGCGGACTTCCTGTTAACTTTTAAAAAGATGTGCAGGCTGCAAAGTAACATGCTGCAGATAACTGCGGCATAAATGATCACCGGTATTTTTAATTCGCCCAGATATGGAAAAAGTTGCCATACCAGGGTTATACCATAAGCAAGAACCAATGCAATTAATACCGGTTGTTTTTTTAGTAAGGATATCTTATCAGATTTAATACGCAGGAAATAGAGGATATAAAAAATATGGGTGGTTAAAAAACCGGCAAGCCCAAATATAAAGAACAGCGAATGCTTTGATTCTAACAGTAAAAAAATATCACCCATCCAGGAAAAGAATAAACCGAACAGTAATAATTTTTTACCGGGCAATGTGGTATCAGTACAAAATAACAATAACCCTAAAGCTGGTATGAGCAGGGGTTTTACAATATAATGCAGGGTTTCAGATTTAGTAACAATACCTGCAATATCAAGTATTGCTAATATCCAAAAAGCGATGGTTAATTTTTTTTGTACGGGCTGCATAATTATTTCAATTCAATAAAAGCTTTGCCCAGGTAATAAAAATTATTCAGCGAGTCTTTTATCCTGCTGGTATCGGCAAGTGGAAGAGAAAATGGTTCGGCCAGTTTATAGTAAACCGAATCAGCCTTGTACATAATAACTTTATGTTTACGCCTGGTCAAATCATCCATTCGGGATACTGCCGCAGCAGAATCGGCAGTAACCAAAAAAACTACTTTAAAAGTATAACCATCATCTGCCACTATTGGTTTTGCCGGTACCGGCAAGGTAGAATCGGCTTTTGTTGTATCGGTACTTACTATAATGGGAGGGGTAACAGTTTCGGTATTGTTCTTCCTGATTAAAAAATACCAGGCTGTTGTACCAATTAAACCCAATGCTATAATAATTGCTGCTATCAGTAATCCTTTTCTATTGCCGCCAGATGGTTTGCTTTCCGAAGCAAAAGATATTTCGGGGTTTATTGATTTTTCTTTTAATGCCGCAGGTGTGTTTTCTGTTTTTGAATGAAATGTATAGCCTTTCGTAAATTCCAGGTCGCCCTGCTGATTTTTTGCCAGCATGCCGATTCCTTCAATTTTAAAATGCTTGCCGATATTTAAGAACTGTTTTCCTAATACGAGGTACGAATCAAGGTCGGCAGCAGCCAGTGCCTTCATCTTGCGTGTTTGCTGAACAATGTAATTGATCAGTGCTTCATCTGCTGTTGCCCTTGCATTGTAATGAAACAAAATGGCATTGTCGGGTATTTCGGCATCTTTATCATTGTCTTTGGGTGCTACAAAATCAGGTGAGAGTGTAAAAGTTCCCATGCCCTGTAATGTAACTTCCCTGCAATTGTAAAAATGCTGAACCAGCAGTTGTTCTATTTTCATTCAGTATAATTAAGCATAACAAACCTACAAGATATTCGGTATATAACAAAGTACTGGTAATTTGCCTTAGTTTTGCAGCATGCTTTCAGCAAAAGACAAAGAATTTATAGCGTACTGGGAAAAAGAAAGAGAAAGGTACAACAGTGTACCGGCAAGGCTGATCGGCGGTTTGCCAATGGCGATTTTATTTTGCATACCCATTTTACTGTTAATTACGGCGGTTTATCTTTTTTTGCCCGAATGGTACACCAGGGTTTCAAACAGTATGGCCGGCGCTATGACAACCATAGTTATTGCTCTTATCATTTGTATCCTGTTCTTTTCTTATTTCCGTATGCAGTATAAATGGGAAATGAATGAACAGCTATATAAGGAGTTAAAACAAAAAGCAGCCAAAACACACGAACAATAAATTTTTAATAATCAATAACAATAAATTTTTAATTATGATATGGAGGTTAATCATTCTCGTTTCTTTTTGTATTGTTCAGATTTCATGCAAAAAATCATCAGATAACGACTGTAATTTCAGCGTATCAAATGTTGTAGTACCAGCTTCTGAAATGACATCTTTGCAATCGTATGTTTCTGCAAACTATCCGGCGGCTGTCTTACATCCCGGCGGTTTTTATTACGAGATTATAGCATCAGGTTCCGGTACGGTAACACCAGCAATTTGTTCAAACGTGAGGGTAACTTATGCCGGCTATTTCACCAACGGAACTAAGTTTGATGAAGAACTTGTTGGTATAAACTTTACACTGGGCCAGTTAATTGTTGGCTGGCAACGTGGCCTGCCTTTAATTAAAAAAGGAGGTTCTATAAACTTATATTTACCCCCATCTCTTGGCTATGGCAGCAGTGCAGTTGGCAGTATTCCGGCTAACTCTATTCTTAGGTTTTCAATTCAGTTATTAGATGTACAATAATGTTGTATAGGGCAGATGCGCCAGTACTGTTACTTAAACCCACAACACGTGAGCCACGAATCCATTTCTGTTTTTGATATGTTTAAAATTGGTGTGGGCCCATCAAGCAGCCATACACTTGGCCCCTGGCGTGCAGCTCAACGCTTTACAAATTCGTTGGTTGAAAAGAATTTGCTGAATGATGTTAAGGAAATACGTGTTTTATTGTACGGGTCATTAGCAAAAACCGGCGCAGGACATGGAACTGATATTGCCCTGCAACTGGGTTTAAGCGGCGATGACCCGGTGACTTTTGATGTGAATAATATTGATGCAAAAATTGCAGACATCAAACAGATGAAAAAGATCCTGCTTACGGGTAAACATGAAATTGATTTTGACCCGGCAGAGGATATTGAATTTTTAATGAGCGAATCTTTACCTTTTCATCCCAATGCTTTAAGTTTTTTGGTTACCCTGCATAATGGGGATGATTTTGCCGAAACTTTTTATTCAATAGGCGGTGGATTTGTGGTAAAAGAAATTGAAACTGATTTTGGTACGGCTGATGTTCACCTGCCATTTCCCATCAACACAGCTGATGAATTGCTGCATTGGTGCATGAAAACAGGGTTGAACATCAGTGATGTGGTTTTGGAAAATGAAACGGCATGGCGTACCGAAGCTGAAACAAGGCAAGGGTTGCTCAACATCTGGAGTGTAATGAAGGACTGCATTTACCGTGGATGCCATGCTGATGGTATTTTACCCGGTGGCCTGCAGGTAAAACGCCGTGCAGCCAGCTTGAATAAAAAACTGATCAATGGAAGACAGTATAATGATTACAACAGTTGGTTTGCATTGATGAAAGAAGGCGGCAATAATTTCAATTATATTTTAGATTGGGTAAGTTGTTTTGCCCTGGCGGTGAATGAAGAGAACGCAAGTTTTGGCAGGGTAGTAACAGCGCCTACAAACGGCGCTGCCGGTGTAATACCTGCAGTGTTACAATATTATATTGCTTTTTGTGGCGATAGTCCCGATAGCCATCGGGAGGGTGCTACCGATGAAAAAATAATTCAGTTTTTATTAACCGCTGCAGAGGTGGGAAGCATATTTAAAAAAGGTGCAACCATCTCAGCGGCTATGGGTGGCTGCCAGGCCGAGATTGGCGTAAGTAGCGCCATGGCCGCCGCAGCATTAACCGAATGTATGGGTGGCACACAACGACAGGCTTTAATGGCTGCCGAAATTGCCATGGAGCATCACCTGGGCATGACCTGCGACCCCATTGGCGGCCTGGTACAGGTGCCCTGTATTGAAAGAAATGCCATGGGAGCCATAAAAGCAATTACTGCAAGCCAGTTGGCCATGCAAAGTTCACCCGATTATGCCAAAGTGAGTTTGGATGAAGTTATAAAAACTATGTGGGAAACCGCTTTAGATATGAACCACAAATATAAAGAAACTGCCGATGGCGGGCTGGCGGTGAATGTGCCGTTGAGCCTTTCTGAATGCTAGTTTTGAGTCAGGAGTTATTAGTCTTGAGTAAGAAGTAAACACCTCATTAACAAAAGACACATCAACTCCTAACTCCCGACTCCTGACTCCGAACTCTTACACCCCATACTTCCGCTTAATATCCCTATCCGTTTCTCTTTCTTTAATACTATCTCTTTTATCGTATATTTTTTTGCCTTTACCCAGGCCAATCTCCATTTTAAAATAACCTGATTCGGCAAGGAATAATCGTAAGGGAATGATGGAATAACCTTTCTCTTTTATTTTGCCTTCCAGTTTGCGTAATTCACGTTTGTTGAGCAGTAGTTTTCTTTCCTGCAGCGGCTCATGGTTGCTGTGGGTGCCAAATGAGTATTCAGAAATGTGCAGGCTTTTTACAAACAGTTCTCCTTTATCAAAAACACAGTAGCTGTCGTTAAAGCTGGCTTTGCCTGCCCTTAATGATTTTATTTCGGTGCCGCTAAGTACCATGCCCGCTATATAGGTAGCTTCAAAAAAGTATTCGTAATGTGCTTTTCGGTTTGTGAGTTCCAACGCCTGTGTTTTTTTGCAAAGGTATTGGGTTTGCTTTTGTTTATTTAGGAAGATAATTATTTAATGATCCACTGCCTCGGTTCGTGTCTCACGAACCGAAACTATCAATACATGGTTCGTGAGACACGAACTATGGCAGAAGGCTTTAGGTTATAAAATTATTTTATGATTGTCACAAAACCCGTAAACGGATCCCTGCCGCTGCCGGGTTCAATAATGTAGTAATAGGTATCCATGGGTAAGGGTTTGCCTTTGTACCTGCCATTCCATGCAGTGTACCGGCCACGGCTTTCAAAAACCTTTTGCCCCGCCCGGGTAAATACCTGTGTATGGTTTTTGGGATACTCATCCAGGTATTGTATCTCCCAAAGATCATTTATGCCATCGCTGTTTGGCGAAAATGTATTGGGTATGTTGGGTATTTTTAAAACATCAACAAACATTTCATCTGATCTACTGCAACCACCGGGTGCAGTTACGGTAAGGGTATAAAAAATATCAAACTTTGCATCTACAACTTTTGGTTTAATTAATGTGGGGTTGTTCAGGTACTGAGCTGGTGTCCATAAATATTGCAGATTGTTACCGGTAGCAGATGCCTGTATGGTAATGGTGCCGCCTTCAAGCATTACCCTGTCGGGACCTGCATCGGCAGTGGGATATGGGTGCACAGTAACGATCTTTGTTAACACATCGCTTTTACAACCATGACTGTTTACCGTGTACAGGCTTACATTATAGGTTGCATCATCAGCATAAATGTATAAAACATTTTTTATGTCTCTTGTCTTGCCATCGCCCATATCCCAGTTCCACTCCATAGTAATACCATCCATACTGTTTGTTGAATCGGTAAAGAAAATGGCATCGCCCAGGCAGGTCTCCGGTTTACTTATTCCAAAATTTGTTTTGGGTTGAGGATGAATTGTATTGAGCAGGATGGTGGTATCATGCACACATCCACCATTACTGGTTACACTTAAATAAACATTAAAGGGCCCGGTATTATTATAAAGATGTACCGGTGTTTTAAGTATTGAAATATTATTTGGACCACTTAACGGATCATCAAAATTCCATAAATACTGCAATGTACTTCCAGAACCATCAGAAATGCTGGACAGATTTGTAAATGTTACGGCCCCATCAGGCAAACAAACAGAAGCCGGAAATGTAAAACCGGCTACTGGTTTTGGTAAAACAGCAAACGGTATGGCAGAGCCGGCTACTGAAGGCGTATCGCATTGGCTTAACAGGGTATTACCATCGCTGCCCACTTGTAACACAATTTGAAAATTACCAGGCTGCAATAAAGTAGATGTAAAACGTACAATGATAGCTCTAGTCAATCCATTTACACAATTAACCGGTGTTGCATTGCTGATGGTTACCGGGTATGTGCCTGTTATAAAAAAATCGCTGCCATCCGGTGCTACAGAACTGCATTTAATTACTTCCGGAAAAATAAGCAACAGCGAATCGGTGCTGCACCTGTTATTGGTTAAGCTGTCCATAGGTACCGGCAGGGGCGAAAGTATTGTGAAGGGAACAGACTCACCAACCGGTACGCCATTATCGCACAGATCTAATATTGTATTTGCATCGGTGCCGTTTTGTGCAATTAAATTGTAATTGCCAAAAGGCAAAGGGCTACTGAGTGTAAGCAAAACCGAATCCATATCAAATCCATTGCTACAACCAAAACCCACAGCACTCAGGATGTTTACTGCGGGAGGACTGAGCATAAAATCACTTCCATTGGCGGCAAGGGTGCTGCATTTCATGCGTTTATTAAGTTTTACCAGTATCTGGGTACCATCGCAGCTTGAGCGGTTTACATTAAACATGTGCGGCGGTATGGTATCGGTTATAACAGCTGTGCCACCACCAAAAGATAAGGAATAGCCCTGCTCAGTATCTGAAAAATGGCTTACCAATAAAAGATAATTATGCCCCTGGATGATATTTGGACTTAGGGCAAAAGTAGGCATCATTTGCCATGGCGGCGAAGAACATTGAAGATAGTTGACTCCTGTTGCCGATGCCCCGGTTGAATCATAAGTGCCTGCCCAGTTACCGGTAACAATAAGTGAAGTATCAGTATAAACATCATCAGGGTTGTGGCCCGTTACATCATACAACTGCCAGTCGTAATCTTCAAAAGGCGAATTTGGTGTAATGATAAAACTGAGTGTGCCGCTTTGAAAACAGGTAAATTTATACCAAAAGGGGTTTTTGTTTTCATAATATGTTGAGTCAACTCCGTAGATGGAGCAACCGGGTGCATAAAGCCTGTTGAAACTGCAAATGGGTACACTATCCTGTTGAAAGACTGACGTGCCACAAACCGGAAAAGCAGTGGAAGGATTTTGGCCAAGAGTAGTGCAGGGTTGTGCATATAAACTGCCCGGTATCATCAAAAGAAAAAAAAAGAATATCGGCAGTTTGGTATGCAGCATAATTTATAAAATGATTATTACTGCAACATAATTGTTACCCGATAAAAAAAAATCCCGCTGCAGTAATATTTATCCTTTAAAGAGAACTAACAAGTTACCCAATTTTTCTTTCAGATTCCTGCGGTGTACGATAAAATCCAGAAATCCATGTTCCAACAGAAATTCGCTGCGTTGAAAACCGGGCGGAAGGTCTTTTTTAATGGTTTCTTTAATTACCCTGGGGCCGGCAAATCCAATCAGGGCATCGGGTTCGGCACATATAACATCGCCCAACATGGCAAAAGATGCAGTTGTACCGCCAAAAGTGGGGTCGGTACATAAAGAGATATAGGGTATTTTTTTATCGCTCAATTGCGATAATTTGCCGGATGTTTTTGCCAGTTGCATCAATGAAAATGCACTTTCCATCATACGGGCTCCACCACTTTTATTGATGATCATGAAAGGGATATTGTGTGCTATACAGTAATCACAGGCCCGGCTGATTTTTTCTCCCATCACACTGCCCAGGCTGCCTCCGATAAATTCAAAATCCATACAGGCAATTACCAGGTCGTTGGTATTAATTTTTCCATGAGCCACAGTCATTGAATCGTGAATACCGGTTTTAGCATAGGTTTCTTCCAAACGCTTACCGTAAGGTTTCAGGTCAACAAAATTTAAATAGTCCTTCGATCTTATATTGGCAAAAAGTTCGGTGTAATTATTATCATCAAAAAGAATTTCAAAATATTCCTGGCTGCCAATGCGTTGGTGGTATTCACACTTAGGGCATACAAATTTGTTTTCTGCCAATTCAGTAACGGTACAGGTGTATTTGCATGATGGGCATTTAGACCATAATCCTTCCGGTGCATCTTTTTTATCTTTGGTAGATGTAAGAATGCCCTTTTTCATTCGCTTAAACCAGTTGGCCTTTGTTTCACCCACTGTTTCATCTTCTTCACCAGCCAGGCTGGCATCAAAATCTTCTTCTTTTTTCATGAGATTAGTTTGTTGTTTGTGGTTTGTTGTTTGTAGTTGTTTAAATACCAGTATGAAACCACAAACCACAAACTACAAACTTTTTATGCTATCGTAATACTCTCATCCAAATAAACATCCTGAATGGTATTCAGTAATTCAATACCATCTTTCATTGGTTTTTGAAATGCCTTACGGCCACTGATCAATCCCATACCACCTGCACGTTTATTAATTACTGCAGTTGTTACTGCTTCGGCCAGGTCGGTTGCTCCTTTACTTTCGCCGCCACTGTTTATTAAACCAACACGGCCCATGTAACAATTGGCTACCTGGTAACGGGTAAGGTCAATTGGATGATCGGTTGTTAACTGAGAATAAACAAGCGGAGAAGTTTTACCATGCTTGGTTGCATTATAGCCACCGTTGTTTGATGGTAATTTTTGTTTGATGATATCGGCCTGGATGGTTACGCCCAAATGATTGGCCTGGCCGGTTAAATCGGCTGATGCATGATAGTCAACACTATCTACTTTAAAACCATTATTACGGGTATAGCACCAAAGAACAGTTGTCATACCCAATTCGTGTGCCTGTTCAAAAGCCGTTGCTACTTCCTGAATCTGGCGGGTGCTTTCTGCACTGCCGAAATAGATTGTAGCACCAATTGCTGTGGCACCCATGTTCCAGGCATCTTTTATCTGGCCAAACATTACCTGGTCGAATTTATTAGGAAGGCTTAAAAACTCATTATGGTTTATTTTAACCATCATGGGTATTTTATGGGCGTATTTGCGGCTTACAATACCAAGCACGCCAAATGTTGAAGCAACTGCATTGCAACCACCTTCAATGGCCAGTTTTACAATATTTTCAGGATCAAAATAAATGGGATTAGGGGCAAAAGATGCGCCTGCACTGTGTTCTATACCCTGGTCAACAGGTAAAATGGAGACATAACCGGTACCGCCCAGGCGGCCATGATCTATTATATTTTGTAAACTTTTTAAGGTTTGATTGGTTCTGTTACTTGCACTCCAGATATCATCTACATTATTTGGATTGGGGAGAAAAATGTCGTTTTTTGAAATGGTCTTACACGCATGATTCAAAAGGTTGTCGGCCTGGTCGCCCAGTAATTCAACGATTTTTTTATTAGCCATAGTTAGTTTGGTTTTTGGCAAATTTAATATAAAAACCGTTGATTTTGGAGTGAAGCGCTAATTTAGTAGGGAAAACGCATTAAAATTCATGTTGATTTTGCACACGGATGACACGGGTTGAACGGATGAACACGGATTTTTATGCCGCCTTTGGCGGGATAATTTGGATTATTTCTGCAACCCTGAATCCTGCAAAGCAGTAAAATCCTTCTTTTTGCGAAGCAAAAAAGAAATCCGTGTTCATCCGTCTTATCCGTGTCATCCGTGTGCTTGTATTTATTTTTTTAATGCGTTTGCCCTGGCTAATTTAGTTATCTGTTACACTGTTGATAAGTTTAATAAAATATTCAGGCGCTTTTAACAGCCTGCTTCCGTACCAACTAAAGAATTCACCATCAACCAATAATATTTTTGTTTGGGGCAGATGTGTTTTTAATTCATCAAGATGTTTTTGTTTAAAAGGGTAGGGTTCAGAGGAAAGAAAAAGCAATGGGCAATTGGCAATATGCAAATCGTTAATTCTTATTTCAGGATACCGGGTTTTATCAGCAAATACATTTTCAAAGCCACAATGGCTAAGCATATCGTTTATAAAAGTATCGCCGCCAATGGTCATATAAGGTTTTTGCCAGATCAAATAAGCGGTTTTTACAGGCTTCTCAATTTTTGGTAAAGCACCAAAGGCTTTTTTAATTTGATTGATGATAGATAATGCCTTTTCATCTTTACCGGTTAAAGCCCCAATATCAGCAATCATCTGCAAAGCTTCTCCAAAATTATTTACATCTGTTAACCATACTGGGTATTTAAAGGCC
>JANOVD010000522.1:0-21556 GCA_031417255.1 Chitinophagaceae bacterium | reverse complement strand
AAAAGGAGGGTGGATACTGGCCGACAATGTACTTTTTCATGGCGAGGTTTTAGATGAACATGTGAAGGGGAAAAATGCAAAAGCCATTCAGGCATTTAACGAACATATAAAAAATGATGACCGTGTGCAGCAGGCCATGTTAACAATAAGAGACGGCCTCCTGTTAATACAAAAAAAATAAAGCATGTACAAAATAATTATAGCCTTATTATTTTCAACTGGTTCTATAACAGCCCACGCACAAAGGGTTTCTGTTGAAGAGTATATTGAGCAGTTTAAAGATATTGCCATCAGCGAAATGAAACGGTCGGGTGTGCCGGCTTCTATCACTTTGGCCCAGGGTATTTTGGAATCTGAAAATGGTAACAGCGAACTGGTAAAAAAATCGAACAACCATTTTGGCATAAAATGCAAAAGCACCTGGAGCGGCGAAAGTGTTACACATGATGATGATGCAACAGGCGAATGTTTCAGGGCTTATACCAGTGCCGGTGAAAGTTACAGGGACCACAGCGATTTTTTAAAGGCCAATAAAAGATATAGTTCTTTATTTGGTCTTGATCCGGTTAATTATGAAGGCTGGGCAAAAGGATTAAAGAAAGCCGGTTATGCAACCAATCCCCGTTATCCGGATTTATTGATTAAATATATTGAGCAATATGATCTGCAACAATACAGCCTGGCCGCTTTAAATATTATGCCCGGTACAGATATTGCAAAAACTGAAGAGCCTAAAAATATCTTACCTGTTGAAGCAATTGATGAAAAACCCTTGCAGGCAAATATCAATACTGTTGTATCGGCCGATCCGGATAAAATCATCAGCATAAATAATACTACATGTGTTTTTGTAAAAAAAGGAACTTCGTTATTGGTGATTGCCAAAAAAAACAGTATCAGTTTACATAAATTGATGGAGTTTAACGATATGACCGAAGAGGGAATATTGGGCAAGGATCAATATATCTACCTGCATAAAAAACCAAAGACCGGCAATACCGAATTTTATATTGTGCAAACAGGTGAAACAATTTATGATGTTGCACAAAAAGCCGGTATACAGCTAAAATATCTTTTAGAATATAATAATTTAAATACTGCTGTTAAATTAAATGCAAACACAAAATTGTTATTACAGCCCGGTGTAAAATCTGCAGCAAATAATACAGGTGTTAAAAAAACCAAAGTACATTTGGTTGCTCCAAAAGAGGGTTTATATACAATAGCCAAAACTTATAATGTTACTGTTCAGCAATTAAAAGAATGGAACAAACTCGGTTCTGATAATTTAAAAATAGGTCAGGAGATAATTGTTTCAAAATAAAAATCTTTTTAAACAGCGGTTAAAATCAAATAAATATGGTCATACAGGTATTAGATAAAAAATTTCAACCTTTTATTAAAGCAGCACAAATTCACGAACAGGTAGAAAAACTTGCAAAACAGCTTAATGAAGATTATACAGATAAAAAACCTTTGTTCATCGCCATCTTAAATGGTTCGTTCATGTTTGCATCCGACCTGTTTAAGGAAATTACCATTGAAGCAGAGATCTGTTTTATAAAACTGGCTTCTTATAAAGGAACTAAATCAACCGGCAATGTAATTACTTCTATTGGTTTAGACGAATCATTAAAAAACAGGCACGTTGTTATTATTGAAGATATTGTGGATACCGGTAAAACCCTGCATGAATTTTTACCGCAATTGATAAATCAACAACCGGCCAGTTTAAAAATTGCTGCACTGTTGCACAAGCCCGATGCATTGGCGCATCCGCTTACAATAGATTACCTTGGATTTAATGTGCCAAACAAGTTTCTGCTTGGTTATGGACTGGATTATGACGGGTTGGGCAGGAATTTAAAAGAAATTTATCAGTTGGTGGAAGATTAAGCAGGCAACACTAAGCAATAAAAGAATATCTTAGATACGGGTATTATCCTTTTTTGTTACAATAAGCTTGCAGTTGATAAAATATTTTTTCCATATCCCACTAATCTTTTTGGTATTTACTGCCAATGCCCAATATTATTTGCGTGGCGAAACTAAGGATGAGAAAAACCAGCCACTTCAAAATGTAAAAATTCTCCTGCACTCCAATAAACATTGTTATTTTTCGGGTACTTCAGGCGGTTTTGGTATCACAACCAATATCCAGTACGATTCAGTTTCAATAAGCCTGGATGGATATGAAGCCCAGACAGTGAAAGTAAACAGTGAGCAATGGCAATATATTATTTTAAAGGTACTCACATCAAACGTAAGCAGTAACCGGCCCAAACTTATTTCTGTTACAAAAAACCTGAACCAGACTTCCAAAGTACGGTGGTATATAAACGATGAAACTTATTTTCAACTGGTGGAAAACGAATATGTACATGCCGATAAATTTCCTAATACCGGTTTTTCTTTAAATGTAAATAAGGCATCGTACAGTAATGTAAGGCGTTTTATTAACATGAAAAGTGCAGTACCACCAGATGCAGTGCGTACAGAGGAGATGGTTAATTATTTTAACCTGCATTACCGGGAACCTGAAAACAACGAGATATTCCGGTTTGAATCTCAGCTTACTTCCTGCCCCTGGGATATGGAAAAGCAATTACTTTTTTTAAACATCAATGCCAAAAAATTAGATTTAAACATGGTACCGCCGGGTAATTTTGTTTTTTTAATTGATGTATCGGGCAGTATGGATATGCCCAAACGGTTACCCCTGCTGAAAGCCGCGTTTCAAATGTTTGTAAAAAACCTGAGAACAATTGATACCATTTCAATTGTTACTTATGGCGGTAATGTTGGTATATGGCTGCAACCTACAGGCGGAGCCGAAAAGGAGAAAATAATAAAATCAATTGAAGAATTATCGGCAAGCGGCGATACACCAGGTGAGGCCGCTATTATGACTGCTTACGCTTTAGCCAGAAGTACTTTTAGAGAAGGCAGCAGTAACAGGGTAATACTGGCCACCGACGGCGATTTTAATGTTGGCCTTACATCTGAAAAAGCGCTTGAAGACCTGATCACAAAAGAAAGACAGGGGGGCATTTATCTTACCTGTTTGGGGGTGGGCATGGGCAATTTAAAAGATTCGAAACTGGCAACACTTGCAAAAAAGGGTAATGGAAATTATGCTTACCTGGATGATGCTCATGAAGCAGAAAAGGTGTTGGTGAAGGAACTTACCCAAACTTTTTATGCAGTGGCAGATGATGTGTTTATGAATATGAAATTTAATGCCGACCTGGTTAAAGAATACCGCCTGATTGGGTTTGATAACAGGAGGGATGCCGTTGCAGACAGTACCATTGACCTGGAAGGAGGAGAAATAGGAAGCGGAAATACAGTACTGGCAATTTTTGAAATTGTACCGGCCAGCGACAGGCTTTTTAAAACAGAAGTTTTACCAAAAGATATTGTGGCAAATATAGAAATGCGCTACAGCCTTTGTGATGATACTGCACAATTGGTATTAAAGAATTACTGCCTTGCTAATTTTGCTGATTTTAAAAGTATTGACCGGGACCTGCAGTTTGCAACAGCAGTTGCCATGTTTGGCCTTAAAATAAAACAGTCGAAATATATAAAAGCTGCCGACTGGATGGATATATACAGGATTGCTTCTGAATCCTATGATGCAACCAGCTACCTGCAAACCGAATTTTTGAAACTGATTGATAAAGCACAGGAAATATATTCTCCAAAAAAACGAAAGAAAAATAAATCAAATTAGGAAAACATCTCCCTCACCTTATCAAAAAATGATTTATCGCTTTTATCAGGCTTTGGTTTAAAATTTTCTGACTGTTGTAATTTTTCAAGCATTTCTTTTTCGGCTGTTGATACATGTTGGGGAGTCCACACATTTACCTGTATCAACTGATCGCCTTTTTCATAACTGTTAACATTCGGAAAGCCTTTTCCTTTAAGCCTGAAAATTTTTCCGCTTTGTGTGCCGGGTGGTATTTTAATTTTGGCCCTGCCGTCGATAGTAGGTACTTCAACCTGCATTCCAAATACTGCATCAGGTATTGATATGTGGAGGTCATAAGCAACATTTAAACCATCCCTGTGTAATTGCGGATGCGATTCTTCTTCAATCAAAACTATTAAATCACCTGCCGAACCGCCACGTTCCCCGGCATTGCCTTTGCCGCTCAGGCTTAACTGCATGCCTTCCTGTACACCTGCGGGTATATCAATGGCAACAGTTTCTTCGCCGTAAACCCTGCCATCGCCTTTGCAGGCGGTACATTTGTGCGTAACAGTACTTCCTTCGCCATTACAGGTTGGGCAGGTTGTAACTGTTTGCATCTGGCCCAAAAATGTATTTTGAACTCTTCTTACCTGTCCGCTGCCGCCACAGGTGCCACAGTTTTGAACACTGTTTTTATCTTTTGCACCATTACCGTTACAGGTGTTGCAGTGCACATATTTTTTAACCTTAATGGTTTTTTGTGTGCCCTTTGCTATCTCTTCAAAATTCAATTTTATTTTTACACGCAGGTTACTGCCCCGTGTACCACGGCTTCTTCCTCCTGAGCTGCGCCTTCCGCTTCCTCCGCCAAAAAAACTTCCAAAAGGACTTTCGTCGCCAAAAATATCTCCAAACTGGCTGAAGATATCATCCATATTCATTCCGCCGCCACCGCTATAACCGCCTCCGCCGCCTCTACCGGGACTAAATGCCTGGTGGCCAAACCGGTCGTACTGGGCACGCTTATCTGTATCGCTTAAAACTTCATAGGCTTCTGCAGCTTCTTTAAATTTCTCTTCTGCAGGTTTATCACCGGGGTTTCTGTCGGGATGGTATTGCATAGCCACTTTACGGTATGCTTTTTTAATTTCATCCTGCGATGAAGATTTTGATACACCCAATATTTCGTAAAAATCTTTTTTTGACATTGTTTAGTTCTTGGTATTAATAAAGCAACTATGAATTTCTTACTCCGAGTTCCCCCTCATCCTGAGCGTAGTCGAAGGGCAGGGGGCGGAGGGATTCTTACTTCCCCACCACAACTTTAGCAAATCTTATTATTTTATTGTTGAGATAATATCCTTTTTCAATTTCATCAACCACTTTTCCTTTTTTCTTTTCAAGTACATCCACTTCTGTGATCGCTTCATGCTTTTCAACATCAAATTGAGTGTTTATGCTTTCCATAGCTTTTAATCCTCTTGCCTGCAATGTGTTTCTTAATTTATTAAATACTAACTGAACACCTTCTTTTTGTGCAGCAATATCTTCAGATTCGTTCAATTGCTTTTCGGCCCGGTCACAATCATCCATTACTTCCAGCATGGAAATAATTACATCTTTGCCTGCAGTTTGAATCAGTTCAAGCTTTTCTTTTGCATTACGGCGTTTAAAATTATCAAACTCGGCAAACAAGCGCAGGTATTTATCTTTTTGTTCCTCTACTTCGGCCTGTAGCTTTTGCATAACATCTTCGCCCTCAGGATTACTTAAATGCGTGTTTCCGGGTACATCTGCATCAGCATTAATATTCATTGCTTCGTTTTCAGGAGTAATTATTTCTTTCTCTTCCATAGTATAATTTAAAAATTGGTTGCGAAGGTACAACAGTCAAACATTTTGCCAAGGCCTTATTTGCCGTCAAATTGGCAATTATTTGCAATTATGAGGTGTATATCTGCAGTATGTATGACACGCCTGCCAAACTGAGTTATTCAGGCAGGGATGTTACCTTTGCGCCATGAAAAGCATTTTTTTAAACAAAAAAATAAGCAGAAGGGTAGAAACCGGGCATCCCTGGATATTTGGGAATGAAGTGAATACCGGAAAAGCACTGGATGCTGCTGCAAAACCCGGTGAAGTGGTAAACGTGTTCACACACGACAAAAAATTCATCGGCAGGGGCTATATAAACCCTCAGTCGCAAATAATGGTGCGATTGCTAACAAGAGATAAAGATGAAACGATTGATGAGCAGTTTTTTGTTAACCGGATACAAAAAGCATGGGAATACCGGCAAAAAATCGGCTACTCCGAAAACTGCAGGCTCATTTTTGGCGAAGCAGATGATATACCGCAACTGATCATTGATAAATTCAATGATTATTTTGTAATTCAAACCCTTGCACTGGGTATTGATGTTTGGAAACCTGCCATTGTAAAAGCACTTGAACAGATTTTTACGCCCAAAGGAATTTATGAACGCAATGATGTGCCGGTGAGGGAACTGGAAGGGATGGAAAAGCAAAAGGGTTTTTTATCTGCTGACCCGATAGCTATCGGGTTTGATACCAATATCATCATCAATGAGAACGAAGTAAAATTTCATGTTGATATTGCCAATGGCCAAAAAACAGGTTTCTTTTTAGATCAGCAGGATAACCGGCGGGCCATTCAGCATATTGTAAAAGGTGCCGATGTATTGGGTGCATTTTGTTATACCGGTTCTTTCGAAATATGTGCTGCACATTATGGAGCCAGATCGGTTTTAGGTTTGGATATTTCTCAAAACGCTATTGATATGTGCAATAAGAATGCAGCTTTGAACGGCCTTGAAAAAATTTGCAGGTTTGAATGTGTTAATGCTTTTGATGTTTTAAAAGAATGGTCGAAGGAGGGAAAGCAGTGGGATGTTGTAATGCTTGATCCGCCTTCGTTTACCAAGAGCAGGGCCACCATTGATAAAGCCATTGCCGGTTATAAAGAAATTAATTTACGTGGAATGAAATTGGTAAAGCCGGGAGGGTTTTTAGTTACATCAAGTTGTACAAACCTGGTGCAACCTGAATTGTTTTTAGACATTATTCAAATGGCAGCAACAGATGCCAAACGAAAAATAAGGCAGGTTGTTTTTAATTCACAATCGGCCGATCATCCAATTATAAGAGGGCAGGAAAATACACATTATCTAAAATTTTTGATAATACAGGTGATGTAATGAAATCCGATAGCTATCGGATGATGGGTTATTTTACTACCTGGAATTTACCGGACTCGATGATCTTACCTGCTTTATCCCTGAGTTGATAAACATAAATACCACGGTAAAATTCTTCTAATGACATACTGATGCGGGGCTGCATCTTTGTATATTCAACTATTTTTTTTCCCATAAAATTATATATCTGCAGGGAAAAAACTTTATTGTAACCATACTGAAAATCAAAATTGATAACCGTAGTGGCAGGAATTGGATAAGGCTTTATCAGCTTTGCTACAGGCTCGCCCTGGGCAGGGTTTGTTGTTTGAGCAAAAGATGTAAAAGTTATTCCAAAAAGTAAAATTAATATGTAAAAAATTTTCTTCAACTGGGTAAAAATATGTAAAATGTTTTAATTAAGCAACAGTTGTAAATGCTTTAACCTCATAAATATATATCAAAAAGCTGCAATAATTTTTTATTTTATTTAAACGGCTGCATCTAAAATTAACAGGTTACCTGTTAAATTCGCCTAATTTTTCATTTATAGCTGTAAAATCGGGCATTTCTCCGGCAAGTTCCAATACTTCGGCATAACAAATATTGCCGGTTTTATCAATAATAAAGGCCGATCTTTTGCTTACACCCTTCATATCCAAAATCCAATCGGTATAAAGCGAACCATATAATGCTGATACTTCTTTGTTAAAATCGCTTAATAAAGGAAAATTATATTGCTGATCTTCTTTATAGCGCTTTAAGGTAAATACCGAATCAACTGATATACCAATTACCTGTGCATTTGCATTGCTGTAACGGCTTATATCATCCCGTACTGCACACAATTCTTTAGTACAGGTGCTGGTAAAAGCCTGTGGAAAAAATAAAAGCAAAACATTTTTTCCTTTAAAATCAGCAAGGCTTATTTTATTTTTATCGGTATCGTATAATTTAAATTCGGGAGCAGTTTGTCCAATTTCAATAATCATGTTCAATTTATTTTGAGTAAAGATAGGCGTTGTGTAAAAATTGTTAACAGGTATTGCTTCCTTTTGGTTTAATTAGCATACTGATATTTTAAACCAAAACAAATTATTATGAACAAGTACTTGACCGAATTTATTGGAACCATGTTCCTTGTATTAGTTGTAGGTGTGGCCGCAATTGGTGGTGCAGCGGGGGCAATGGCGCCAATGGCAATAGGCACAACATTGATGGTAATGGTTTATGCCGGTGGGCATATTTCAGGAGGGCATTACAATCCCGCTGTTACGTTGGCGGTGTTGGTTAGAGGCAAAATTAATTTGGGTGGAGCCATTACATACTGGATTGCCCAAATAGGCGGGGCATTGGCAGCCTGGGCAATTGCTACTTTTATTTTTGATGTTGAAGGTGCCGATACCAGCGCTGTTACATCTGTTGCCCAGGGTTTGGGTGCTGAAATTTTAGGCACTTTTGCGCTGGCTTATGTTGTTTTAAATACAGCAACAGCCAAAGGCACAAATGGTAACAGCTTTTATGGCCTGGCTATTGGCTTTACTGTTATGGCATGTGCATATACTTTCGGAGGTTTTTCAGGTGGTGCATTTAATCCGGCGGTAGCCATTGGTGCCTGTTTAATGAAAGGATTTATTTGGGCCGATTTATGGATATACCTGGTAGGTTGTTTGGCGGGTGGTGTACTTGCCGCTTTGGTGTTTAATATGAATAACCCCGATGATAAATAACAGGGTTTTTAAATAAACTAAAAACCCCTCTGAAAAGAGGGGTCTTATTGTTATCCAAACAATCCATAAAAACAAAAATCTTTAGTTTGTTAGCACACGACTTTTGTAACAGATATTGTATTCAGATAAATACTATAGCAAAACAGGGATAGGGCTAGTTTGCAATATGGTATCTGCATTAATAAAAATCAGGTAAGATGTTGTGTAAATGATGTATTTGTGCAGGTTTTACCTGGTAAAAATACGTTTGATAAATTTTAGGTATTAAGGGTAAGTCTTTACCTTTTATCATAGGATAGATTTTTGGGTTCGTTGGTTTTTTTGTACGGTTACTGTAATAAACGGATACTTTTAATTTTTAGTATAAAAACTATATAGATTAGCTGATTTATTTTTATGTATTTACTAAATGCTTATTACAAAAAAGAAGCCCCCCGATTTATCGGGGGGCTTTATAATAAAAATTAAAATGTATTAATTTTTTATTCCGGTTTTTGATTTTGAACCGGCTGCTGTCTTGGCGGGTACATCTGATGTTTTTTTCCTGGCATCGTTTTCTGCTGCCCATTTATCGTAATCTTCAACGCTTAAAACATCTCCTGTAATAGATATACTTTTCAGTTCATCAACACCCGAAAATTTTACAGTAAGGCTTTTTGAAAAATGCCCTACGGTAGCTGCATTAAATTTTGCAGAAATGAATCCGGTAGCGCCGGGTGCAATGGGAGCTTTTGTATAATCCCCAAGGGTGCATCCGCATCCGGGTTTGGCTTCTTCAATGATCAGGGCTTCCTTACTTATGTTGGTAACTGTAAATCTTACTTCTTTAGCCTCATTGAGTTTCAGATTTCCCTGGTTTATAGTTTCTGAATCAAATTTAGCAACATCAGCTACTGTTTTTTGCGCAAACAGCATGGCCGAAAAACTGATAGCTGTAATTGATAATAATAATTTTTTCATGTTAGTATATTTTTTTGATTAGTTTTTTAAATCGTTTAGCCCTTTATTTTCGGGAGCAGAACTGCCCGGAGTTTTCCAAACTTCACCCTTAATAGTGATTTGCTTGCTTTGCGCTTCATTATATGTAACCGTAATGAACTTTGTGAAAGGCCCTTCAGCCGCTGCATTATAACCAACGGTTATTTTAGTGTTTCCACCCGGTGCTACAACTTTATCTTTTTCCCACTCAGGTGTTGTGCAGCCACAACTGGCGTTTACATTTGTTATATTCAAAGGCACTTTACTGTTATTAATAACTTCAAAAACATGGGTTACCGGTTTTCCCTGTGGAATTTTACCAAAATCAAATTCAGTTTCTTTTAAAGTCAGCATCTCATCGGCCTGGGCAATGGTTAATACATTTTGAGTAGCACTTGTAACTACTGTACCTGTTGTTTGTGCATTAACAGCACCAATCATACATAAACCTAAACAAAGTGTAATTATTTGTTTCATAATAATAAGTTTAAAATTTAACTGTTCAAAGATAACAAAACGTATTTATCTGTTACAAATTGTTAATCCGTTAGGAGTTTTTTAACAAAGCTGCTATATAATTAATATTTTTGTTGTAGATTAATCACGTTATGGATTCAAATAACAACAACGACGCTGCTTTACAGGAAAAACTGAGTTTCGAAAATTTCAGAAACGAAGTGCTGAAGGATTTCCGTTACGCCTCCGAAAGCAGGGAAACCAGTTTGCTGGGCCGTAAGGAAGTGCTTACCGGAAAAGCCAAATTCGGCATTTTTGGCGATGGAAAAGAAGTAGCCCAGGTTGCTGCTGCAAAATTTTTTAAACCGGGCGATTTCAGGGCGGGTTATTATCGTGATCAGACTTTTATGTTTGCCAGCGGCTTGGCAACAATAGAACAGTTTTTTGCCCAACTCTATGCCGATCCCAATGTAGAAAATGACCCCTTTAGTGCAGGCAGGCAAATGAATGCCCACTTTGCAACCAAAATGGTTGATGAAAACGGCGACTGGCTAAACCTGTCGCAATTGAAAAACATCAGCAGCGATATTGCACCAACTGCAGGCCAAATGCCAAGGGCATTGGGACTTGCCTTTGCCTCCAAGGCTTTCAGGAAAATTAAAGAAATCAAAAACTTTACAAACCTGAGCAATAATGGTAACGAAGTTTGTTTTTGCACCATTGGCGATGCATCAACCAGTGAAGGCCATTTTTGGGAAACCATTAATGCTGCCGGTGTATTACAGGTACCATTAGCCGTTTTTGTTTGGGATGATGGTTATGGTATTTCTGTTCCCAAAAAATATCAAACTACAAAAGCATCCATCTCCGATGCATTAAAAGGATTTCAGAAAAAAGAGAATACAAACGGGATTGATATTTATAAGTTAAAAGGTTGGGATTATGCAGGTATGTGTGAGATACTGGAACCGGCCATTCAAAAAATAAGAGACACACATACGCCAGCCATTTTTCATGTGGAGGAAATTACACAGCCACAGGGGCATTCCACATCCGGCAGTCACGAACGGTATAAAGACACCGAACGTTTAACATGGGAAAGGGAATGGGATTGCCTTAAACAAATGAAAGAATGGATCATTGCCAATGCATTGGCCGATGAAGAAGAAATAAAGAGCATTGAAGAAGAAGCTGTGCTGTTGGCAAGAGAAAGTAAACAAAAAGCATGGGCAAAATATATTGACCCGATAAAGGAACTGGTTGTAAAATCAATTGATATTTTAAGGCCTGTAGAATCTATAAATCCTGAAATAAAAAAATTAGCTGATGAAGTGGCTGCTGTTAGAGAACCGATGCGTAGAGATGTTATGAAAACACTTGCCACCGTAATTGATATTGCAGGGCATGATGAAGCCATAATTCCTGTAACCGAATTTTACTCTCATCTAAAAAAGGAGAATGCAAATCTTTACAACAGTTATTTATATAATGATGGGCCAAAGTCTGCTTTAAAAGTTCCTGTCATCAATCCATATTATGCAGATGATGCAGCCATTGTAAATGGTTACGAAGTGTTGAATAAATATTTTGATGAATTATTTGCTACCAATAATAAAGTTGTTGCCTTTGGCGAAGATCTTGGACATATAGGCGATGTAAACCAGGGTTTCAGCGGCCTGCAGGAAAAACACGGAAAGGACAGGATATTTGATACCGGTATTCGTGAACTCACCATCATGGGGCAGGGCATAGGTTTATCATTAAGAGGCCTGCGCCCGATTGCCGAAATTCAATACCTCGATTATTTATTATACGGTCTGCAACCGCTCAGCGATGATGTTTGTACAACTCATTTCCGCACTGCCGGGCAACAAAGTTGCCCGCTGATTGTAAGAACAAGGGGGCACAGGCTTGAGGGTATCTGGCACAGCGGCTCACCTATGGGTATGATCATTAATGCACTCAGAGGCATGTATGTATGTGTGCCACGAAATATGGTGCAGGCAGCGGGTATGTACAATACTTTATTGCAAAGCAACGATCCGGGGCTTGTAATTGAATGCCTTAACGGTTACCGCTTAAAAGAAAAATTACCATCCAACTTAATGGCCTATACCGTGCCGTTGGGTGTGCCTGAAATTGTTAAAGAGGGAACTGATGTAACGCTTGTAACCTACGGTTCTACTTTACGCATTGTGATGGAAGCAACTGAAACTTTAGATAAAATGGGTATCAGTTGCGAAGTGGTGGATGTGCAAACCTTACTGCCTTTTGATATCAATCATACCATTGTTGAATCGCTTAAAAAAACAAACCGCATTGTTTTTATAGATGAAGATGTACCGGGCGGCGCAGCAGCCTATATGTTCAATAAAGTGATGGAAGAACAGGGAGGGTATAAATTTTTAGACGTATCTCCCAGAACAATTACCGGCAAAGCCCACAGGCCTTCTTATGGCAGCGATGGAGATTATTTCAGTAAACCAAATACTGAAGATGTGGTTGCTGTAATTAAGGAAATGATGGCCGAATAAATAATTTATGAAAATCCAGGTAAAATTAATTCTGTCTTTTTTGTTTTTTGGTTTTAAAGTTTCTTCGCAAAACCTAACGGGTACCTGGGAGGGCGCTTCAGGTGCCGAATATTACAAACTTGTAATACTACAAATAAATGATTCCTGTTTTGGATTTACCTATGATACCGGATTTGGACATTGCAAGGCAAACTACATAGGAACTTATGATCAATCATCAAAGAACCTTGTCGGATTTAATACCAGTTTTATTGACAAAAACATTTTTCATAGTTTAAGTATCTACGATCTTATTTATTCAGAAAAAAATAGCGTTGAGTATTTACGAGGCAGGATTAAACCTAAAACTACCGGGGCTAAAATTATGTCAATGGGCATACCACAGGGAATCTGGTACAAAAAAGTAAGCGAAAAGGTTGACACCACAAAATTAATGGCAGCTAAAGTTCAATACTACCAGGCTCAAACAGTAGAAACCAAGGTGGAGAAAAAAGATGAGGATAAACCCACAAGCAAAATAGAGGATACGGTTCGTATTCCAAAAGTAAATCCTGTGGCGGATTTAAAATCATTGAAAGAAAGCAGAACTTCTACTTTAATTAAAACACTGGAAACAGAAGCAGACAGCATCCGGCTTGTACTTTATGATAATGGAGAAATTGATGGCGATACCGTTACCGTTTTTTATAATGGTGCAATAATTATAAACAATATCGCACTAAGTTCAAAGCCGTTCGAAATTACACTCCCTTTAAATAGATCCGATTCAATAAATACAATTGAATTGATGGCAAATAATCTCGGAAGAATTCCTCCCAATACTGCTTTAATGTTAATTTTAACGGGCAAAGAAAGGCACGAATTAAGAGTTTTGTCTGACTATTCAACCAATGCTCAAATAAATATTAAGTATAACAAAACCAATAAATGAGGTTAACGCTTTATCAAATAGATGCATTTGCCGATAAACATTTCAGCGGTAATCCGGCTGCTGTAATTCCTTTAAATACCTGGATTGATGATTCATTGATGCAACAGATTGCCGAAGAAAATAACCTTGCCGAAACAGTGTTTTTTGTGCCAAAACAAGATGGGTTTCATATCCGTTGGTTTACTCCTGAACTGGAGATTGACCTTTGCGGCCATGCTACACTGGCTGCTGCATTTGTACTGTTTGAATTGCTGGAATATGAAAAAGATACGATCATCTTTTATTCGCAAAGCGGCACGCTTAAAGTACATCGTGATGGGGCATACATTGCATTGGATTTTCCTTCCTGGAAACCGGAAAGAATAACAGATTATCCGGAAGAATTAATTAAAGGCTTAGGCATTACCGAACATTTGGGTGTTTACAAAAACCGTGATTATATTGTTGAGCTGGAAACGCAAAAAGATGTAGTTGCAGTAAGACCAGATTTTAGCCTGCTGAATAAAATTGATGTTATCGGCATCATCATAACAGCCCCTGGTACTAATTCCGATTTTGTATCCCGATTTTTTGCTCCCAATTGCGGTGTTCCTGAGGACCCCGTTACAGGTTCTGCTCATTCACAGTTAATTCCTTTTTGGGCCGAGAAATTAAATAAAACCAAACTTCATGCTTTGCAATTATCCAAACGAGGCGGCGAACTTTGGTGTGAGCAAAAAGGCGACAGGGTAATTATGAAAGGGAAAGCAGTATTTTATATGAAGGGAGAAATTACACTTCCATAATCAGGAAACATCGGGCAACTGAAAATTTTCACGTGTAAATAAACAATTCCACGGTTTAGTATTATTTAACGGAATAAAAAAGATAATAGTACAAATTTGGTAGTTGATTACCAAATTTGTACTATTTTTATATTATGGTAAACAGGGAAGCAGAAAAAAAAATTCGTTTATATGCAAAGCAATTCAGGGCTATAGCCATTGTAGGCCCACGGCAAAGCGGTAAAACAACTATTGCAAAAAAAGTATTTCCCCGCAAACCGTATGTTACTCTTGAAGACCCGGATGAAAGAGAAATGGCAATGGAAGATCCCCGGTACTTTTTAGGCAGGTTTAAAAACGGGGCAGTTATTGATGAAGCCCAACGTGTGCCCCAGCTTTTTTCTTACCTGCAATCAATCATTGATAAAGCAGGCAAAGATGGAATGTTTGTTTTAACAGGCAGCAATAATTTTTTATTGCAGCAATCAATATCACAGTCATTGGCAGGCCGGATAGGCTATATAGATTTACTGCCGCTTACATTACCCGAGATTAAACAAATTAGAAAAGAGTTTGCCAATGCCAATGAATGGATTTTAAATGGCTGTTATCCCGAAATATATGATAAGGAACGAAAGCCTTCAACATGGTATCAGGCATATATAAGAACTTATGTGGAACGTGATGTGAGAATGATAAAAAATATTGATAACAGCGCTTTGTTTACAAAATTTTTAAAAATTTGTGCAGGGCGTACCGGGCAATTAATCAATTTAACCGCAATCAGTATTGAATGTGGTATAGAACTGAAAACAGTGCAATCGTGGCTGGCCATATTAGAAAGCAGTTACATTATTTTTTTGCTGAAACCGCATCACCATAATTTTAATAAGCGGCTCGTAAAAACCCACAAGCTGTATTTTTATGATACAGGGCTTGTTTGTTCCCTGTTGGGTATAAAAACAATTTCCGAATTGGAGCTATCTCATTTCAGGGGTTCGCTTTTTGAAAATGCTGTGGTATCAGAACTGTATAAAAAAGAATCGGTTAAATTGAACCAGGGCCAGCTTTATTTTTGGCGGGATAATAAAGGGCTTGAAATAGATGTATTGATAGATACCGGAAAAAAGATGTTACCGGTTGAAATAAAAGCAGCCAACACTTTTTCAAAGGATTATCTTAAGAACATTTTTTATTGGAACGGACTGTCTGGTAATAAAGGAGGGGGGCTTATTTACGGCGGCGATAAGTCCTATAAACTTTCTGACAATATAAAAGTTACCGGTTGGGGCGATTTGTAATGCCTGGATTAAACTTGGCGGAGAACTTTGGTGTGAACAAAATGGCACCAGGTTTAAAAAGTAGCAATGACAGTATCTATTTGAAACTTTTTAATCCTTTGAAACCTTTTTATTTAAGATTATGATACACTTTCTGCACATCATCATCCTGCTCTAAATTATCTACTAATTTTAAAACATCGTTGCTTTGTTCTTCATTTAATTCCATGGTGTTTGCCGGTATCCAGGTAAGCTCGGCGCTTATTACGTCAATTTTCTTTTCCTCCAAAGCCTTGCTCATATTGCCGTATTCATTAAATGCTGTGCGGATGATAATATTGCCTTCAGTATCTTCTCCAATTTCTTCCAAACCAAAATCAATCAGTTCAAACTCAAGATCATCAACATTAACGCCTTCGCCTTTTATTTTAAATTCGGCCATATGGGTAAAACCAAAAGCCACACTGCCGGTAGTACCCAAAGAGCCCTGTGCTTTTGTAAAATGCATTCTTACATTAGCTACTGTTCTTGTTGGATTATCTGTTGCGGTTTCAACCAATACAGCCACGCCATGTGGTGCATAACCTTCGTACATAAGCTCTTCATAATTGCTGGTATCTTTTCCCATTGCCCTTTTAATGGCGGCTTCCACACGGTCTTTGGGCATGCCACAGGCTCTTGCATTGATATAGCATCTTCTTAATGCGGGGTTGTTATCGGGGTCGGGTCCGCTGGCTTTTACTGCAATGGCAATCTCCTTACCAATACGGGTAAAATTCTTGGCCATTTTATCCCAGCGTGCAAACATGGCACTTTTTCTAACTTCAAATATTCTTCCCATTGTTTGGTTTATTGGTTTACCGGTTTAGTTGTTGACCGGGTTGCAAATTTAGGGAAATCATTTTTGTTGTGTACAGAAAGAAAGTGTAGAATTGGTTTGATTTAGCCGGGAAGCCGGTAAGATGTTTTTATGTTAGATGTTTTTATTTACATCACGTCTTACCGACTATTTATCAAAGTTGTTTTTTTAAAAGGCGGTAAGTTAAAAAGTGTAACCCACCGAAACCTTAATTACCCGGTTATAAGCTTCGTAATTATCATTTTTATCAAGTTTGGATAAGCCGTGATCATAACCGGCCTGAATATTAAAACCATTTTCAATCTCATATCCAATGCCACCGGTTAAACTCATATCCATTTTATTAAAACGCTCGGTAATACCAAATCCCCTGTTGAAAATGGTTATACCCAGTACACCCAATTTTGCATTTAATGAACTTCTGACCAGGTAAGAGACCTGCGGACCGGCATAAACCTGGAGCCCTTTATAAACATTTGCTTTAAGTGTTAAGGGAATGTCGATATAATGTGATTGAACCTGTGCCCTTAAGTTAATGCCAAAATACTTTAAAACCGGAATTTGAAAATCACCTTTTAAACTGTATCCTTTTTTTGAATACTGAAGGCCGGGTTCAAAAGAAAACACTTCGGAAATGGGAATATGTACATAACCACCAATATGAAGGCCTCTTGTACCTTTGGTTACAACGTAACCTTCGGTTTTATCAACCAGGTCTTCAATCACTTGCAGATCATCACCTTCCCACCTTGCAAAGTTTACACCGTTTCTTATTCCATAACTAACCTGTGCATGAATAACATTCATCATCATCGTTGTACCGATGACGGTAAAGAAAATCTTTCTGATCATAGTTGGTTGCAGGGTTTTAGGGTCTGCGTGATTTTTTTTAATTAGAAAATGATGCCATGCTTTTTTTCTTTTTACAAGTATTTGTTAAAGCAATAACTGTTTACAACCGCTTAACAAAAATGGGTAGTTGTCTGGCCACTAAGAACAATCCAAGAATTTTATGGCTTTTAAAATAATTAAGAGACTTTAAAATTAAAGACTCTTTTAGTGGCCTGACAACTAAGAAAGCGGCCAGACAACTAAAAGAAATCATGTAAGTTTGTTGCACTAAAATATTGTTATGGAAAAAGCAGTTTACTACGCCGATTATCTGCAACTGGATAAGATCACCGGTGCACAGGATCCCGAAAGTTTTAAGGAAGGAAGGGAACCGGCACATGATGAAATGCTTTTCATCATCATTCACCAGGCTTATGAACTCTGGTTTAAGCAGGTTTTGTTTGAAGTGAATTCGGTTATTGACATTATGAATAAGCCTGTGGTAAATGATAACAGCCCCGAAATGCAAACCGTGGTACACCGTTTAAAAAGGGTGGTTACCATTTTAAAAGTATTGGTGCAGCAGATAGATATTATGGAAACGATGACGCCGATGGACTTTTTGGATTTCAGGGATATGCTGCGTCCTGCATCAGGTTTTCAGAGTTACCAGTTTAAAGAGCTGGAAGCTAAACTGGGTTTAAAGTTTGAGCACCGGCACGGGCAAAATTATTACACATCGCAACTGAAAGAAAAAGATATTGCCATTATTAAAGAAGCAGAAAGCGGCAAGAGTGTTATTGAACTGATTAATGCATGGCTGGAAAGGATGCCGTTTATTACAGAAGAGTTCTGGAATAATTACCAGCAGGTTTATGTAAATAGTTTAGCCGAGGCCGAAAAAAATAATGCAGCCAGTTTTGAAACTGTTTTTAATACTGCTGCCGCAGATGCTGAAAGAAACCTTACAGCCAAAGCCTGCCGCTCGGCATTGTTTATTATGATGTACCATGGTTATCCCATGCTGGAACTGCCTTTTCAGTTACTGGATACACTGCTTGAAATTGACAACCAGTTAAGCAACTGGCGCAGCCGCCACATCAATATGGTGCAGCGTATGATAGGTACCCGTATTGGTACAGGTGGCAGCACTGGTGCCGGTTATTTAAAAGCCGCCATGGATAAACATTATATTTTTAAAGAGCTGGCGCAACTGAATAGTTTTTTGGTGGATAGGAAGAAGTTGCCGGTGTTGGGGAAAGAGGTGGGGGAAAAGTTGGGGTACTCGTAGGAACACGCCTGTGGCGTGTTCTTTTGGTATTTGCCGCAGGCAATTACAGAACACGCCACAGGTGTGTTCCTACAAAAGGTCATCTGTATCCCAATTCAACACATTATTTTTAATATACCATGCTATCTGTTCATATTCTGCTGCATTCCGAATCACTCTGTCATGAAACCTGCTTTGCCAGTTAAAATCATTAAAATTATTTTCTGTACACCACTTTTTTATGTAGCCTTTAAAATGATTTGCAAATGAACTTGCAGAACCTGTTGATAAAGGAGACAAGCCAGTAATATCAGTGTATTCTTTTTGTACCTTATTTATTATTTCAATGATCAGATGAATGTGATTTGGTAAAACAGCCCATTCAGTAATGCCGATAAGCGTAAGATTATTATTGATGAAATAGAAATTATTCTGGTAAGGGTTATCCAGCTTTTCATCTACATAAAATTTAAGGATGTTTTTTTGACGAATTCTCCAATTGGAGTGTATATCATTTCTTTGTTAACGATTTTGCCAAAAAAATATTCCCTGTCTTTGGTAACGATGGTTATAAAATAATTGCCATCCTGCGAATAATCAAAATTATAAAGGCGGTATTGTTTCTGTTTTTTGTACATAAGGATCCGCTTTGAGCGAATTCAAAAATATAAAAAATGTTGTTTTATTGCATTGTAGGAAAACGCCTGTGGCGTGTTCTGTTTTTGCCATAGGCAAAAATCAAAAGAATTCGCCTATGGCGAATTGAAACGAACACGCCACAGGCGTGTTCCTACACGAGTTCCTTCAACTTCTCCACCACCGTATCAACTTCTTCCCTGGTATTGTGTTTGCTAAAACTAAAACGCACGGTTACCTGGTTGGGGTTATTGTTGATGGCACGGATGACATGGCTGCCCTGGTCGGCGCCGCTGGTGCAGGCACTGCCGCCGCTGGCGCAAATATTATTTATGTCGAGATTGAAAAGTATCATCTCTGATTTTTCTGTCTTGGGAAAACTGGCACTGAGTACTGTGTATAAGCAACGGCCCAATGGATCGCCGTTGAATGCAATGCCGGGAATATTTTTTTTCAGTTCATCCATCATGTAATACTTCAACGTGCCGATGTATGCCATGTCTTCTTCGTGGGTGGCGGTTGCCATTTCAAGCGCTTTGGCAAAGCCCACAATGCCGTAGAGGTTTTCAGTGCCGGCACGCATGTTGCGATCCTGTCCGCCGCCATGTACAAATGGTTTTATGCGTACATTTTCATTGATGTATAAAATGCCCACGCCTTTTGGTCCGTGAAATTTATGTGCAGCGCCGGTGATAAAATGTACCGGTGTATTACGAAGATCGAAAGGAAAGTGGCCAACTGTTTGCACGGTATCGCTGTGAAAAATGGCACCATACAATTTGCACAATTCGCCCACGGCATGTATGTCTAAAATATTACCGATCTCGTTATTGGCGTGCATTAAAGTAACCAGTGTTTTTTCTTCGGCCGCTGCCAATAATTTTTCCAGGTCTTCAATATCAACATGCCCGTTGGGTAATAATTTTACATAGCTTACTTTAGCCATGTCCAGTTTATCTATGTGCTCCACAGAATGTGTTACAGCATGATGTTCTATAGGCGAAGTGATGATGTTCTTACAACCCAGGTCACGTATGGCGCAGGAGATAGCCGTGTTGCTGCTTTCGGTACCACCGCTGGTAAAAAATATTTCGGCAGGATGTGCATTTAAAATTTTAGCAACCGTCTTACGGGCTGATTCAATGGCCATGCGGCTTTCACGACCATAAGAATAAATAGAAGATGGATTGCCAAACTTTTCGGTTAAGTAAGGCATCATGGTTTCCAGCACCTGCGGATCAAGTGCGGTGGTGGCGGCGTTGTCGAAGTAGATTCTGTTCATAAAGAAAGCTTTTAGCTTTTAGCTATTAGCTTTTAGCAGCAGTGGTTTAACTAACGGCTAATGGCTAACAGCTTGCAGCTGTTAGTTACATCATCTTCCCAATATCCTGCATCAATCTTCTTGCAATATTTTCTGCTGTTGTTTCAAAATTGCTTTCGGCATAAATGCGAATGATGGGTTCGGTATTACTGGTGCGTAAATGTACCCAGTCATTATCGAACTCGATCTTCAAACCATCTTCATCATTTATCGGTTGATTCTTATACAGGTCTTTTATATTCTCAAATATAGTTTTTACATCGGTACCATTGGTGAGCTCAATTTTATTTTTGCTGATGAAATAATCCGGATAGGTACTGCGCAACTGCCTGATTGTTTTTTTACTTTTGGCAAGATGTGTTAAGAACAAGGCAATGCCAATCAGCGCATCGCGGCCATAATGCAGGTCGGGAACAATGATACCGCCATTGCCTTCTCCACCAATTACAGCATTCACTGCTTTCATTTTATTCACCACATTCACTTCGCCAACCATGCTGGGAAAATATTCGCCACCATGTTTTAAGGTAACATCTTTTAATGCTTTGGTGCTGCTCATATTGGAAACTGTGTTTCCTTTTCTTTTGCTCAACACATAATCGGCCACAGCAACCAGGGTATATTCTTCGCCAAACATGCTGCCATCTTCGCAAACAAAACAAAGGCGGTCAACATCGGGATCAACAGCAATACCGAGGCTGGCATTTTGCGAAACCACGGCACTGCTTAATTCAGTTAAATGCTCGGGTAATGGTTCGGGGTTGTGTGCAAAATTTCCGTTCACTTCAGCATTCAGTACCACAATATCTTTTACACCCAGTGCTTTTAATAGGGCTGGTACCGCAGTGGCGCCGGTACTGTTTACGCCATCTACCACAATTTTAAAATTCTGTTTTTTTATTGCTGCGGCATCTACCAGTTCGTATGCAAGCACAGCATCAATATGTTTTTGTAATAAACTTTCATCTTTACGATAAGTACCCAGTTTATCTACTTTGGCAAAATTGAAATCTTCTTTTTCGGCAGCCGTTAAAATCAATTTGCCTTCATCGCTGCTGATAAATTCGCCT
>JANOVD010000521.1:0-21465 GCA_031417255.1 Chitinophagaceae bacterium | reverse complement strand
CAACAGCAAAAACGGTGATCACGATCATTATTATAAATGCGGTTGTTTGACTAAAAAGCTGAAACTGCTGAAAGGCTAAGGTTATGGTAAAATAAAAAACCGCAATACCGCCACCGGCCAGTACCGAGCTGAAACCTCTGTATTTGTTGCGGAACCTGTGCGCCAATATAATTAATATAGCACCACCTGCAATACCATTTGCAACACGGGCAACCGGACCCATCCAGTTTTTATCTATAGAATATTTTACGAAGAACCCTATTGCAAGGACCAAAATGGCAATACCAATTTTGCTCACCAGATTTTCACCGATAAATTTTTCCATATCGGGATTGCGCTGAGAGAAAGTTGGCGGCGGCGCAGTTTGTTTGATTGGTTTGGGAACCTCAATGGTTTCCTTTACTTCAACTGTTGTAATCTTACCGGCAGGTTCCGGAAGATTGCTTTCGGGTATTTGGGATTCTTCTTTTTTTAGTTCAACATCTTTTGTTAATGGAGTTATTACCGGAGCCTTATCACCTGCAACTGAAAAAATGGTTGTAAAAGGTTTCGCTTCTTCAACCGGTTTTGATGCTTCGGGTACTTTTGTTTCTGTATCTTCTTTTTTATCACTGCTGAAATTTAAAAGCTGCCTGCGTAATAATTTCAATTCTTCTTCAAGCTTTTGAAGATGTTGGGAAAATTTACTGTTTTGATTAAGCATGATCACCAGTATGGTAATCATCAAAAGAAAGGAAAGTATTTCCATACAGTAAAAGTTGGTTAAAGGCTAAGATAGAGCAGCCTTTATTGATTGTGTGAATTATTATTGTTAAACTTTCAACTCAACATAAATAGGGCAATGATCACTGTGTTTTACATCCGGAAAAATATCTGCATCAATTAATTGTTTTTTAAGCGGTTCTGTAACTGTAATATAATCAATGCGCCAGCCCTTGTTATATAACCGTACTGTAGGAAAACGCTGGCTCCACCAGCTATACCGGTGTGGTTCGGGATGAAATTCACGGAAAGTATCAATCCATCCGGCAGCTAAAAACTTTGTCAGCCATTCCCGTTCTTCAGGTAAAAAACCGCTGCTGTTTTTATTTCCCTTGGGATCGTGAATGTCAATTTCCATGTGGGCAATATTATAATCGCCCACTAAAATAATTTTTGGGTGTTTCTTTTTTAATTTATTTAGGTAAGCATGAAAATCATCTAACCAGGTATATTTAAAAGCCTGTCGCAGATCGCCACTGGTGCCCGATGGAAAATATGCATTGATCAAACGTATATCGCCAAAATCGAGTTGTATTACCCTGCCTTCGCAATCGCTTGATGATATGCCGCAGCCAATAGATACATGATCTGGCTTTATTTTTGTAAATACCGCAACGCCGCTGTACCCCTTTTTCTCAGCACTAAACCAATGGTGGTGATAACCCAATTCTTCAAATTGCTTAACATCCACATCACCCTGCGTAGCTTTGGTTTCCTGCAGGCAGATGATATCGGCAGGATTTGTTTTAAGCCAGTCGATAAACCCTTTTTTAATTGCTGCACGTATGCCGTTTACATTGTAAGAGATGATACGCATAATGATTATTATATTTATCCTGTAAAAATAACAAACCCAAATGGAACGTGTGGAAGACTTTGAAAGTTTTTATGCCATTAAGATTCAACCCTTTTTGGATGAGTTGGATAATGAACGGTTTTCGGCCTATAACTGGAAAAAATTTACGCTCTTTACAGGCGCCGGTGCTTTTATAAGTTTCTTACTCAATTATCTTAAAATTTTGCCGAGTGGCATTATCCTTGCCGCAGGCATGTTGCTGATGTGTGTTACCGGTGTTTATTTCTGGACAAAATACAACGACCGGTATCTTGATGATTTTAAAGAAAAGATAATAGGCCAGATCATTACTTATATATATCCATCGGCTGTATATAAACCCATGGGCTTTATTTCGAAAAAGGAATACAAGACAAGCAGTTTGTACCGCAGGCGGTTTACGCATTTTGATGGCGACGATTACTGGCAGAGTGTTTACAACGGCGTTGCTTTTCATTGCTCCGAAATTAAAGCATGGTATTCGGATGTAGCAGGCACAGAAACTATTTTTAAGGGATTATTTTTTATAGCCCGGATAAACCCTTCTTTCACCGGTGGTACTTATATCTGGATAAAGGGACAGGCACAATTACCATCCAGCATAGCAGATGAACATTACAGGATGTACCCATTGCCCAAAGTGATGCGGATGAAAGTTGATCATGAAAAATTTGATAAAAACTATTCGGTATATACAACCAATCCCAACCAGGCTTCATTAATTCTATCTTATAATATGATGGACCATATGCTGCTTATTAAGGAAAAACTGGAAAAGGATATCAGCTTTTCATTTGTGGCAGGCAAATGTTATATTGCTGTGCCATTTGAAGAAAACCTTTTGGAACCAACAAAAAAAGGGATACGGGATAAGCAGGAAATAAAAAATTATTTTTACAGCATACTGCTGGTTTTTAATATAATCAGAAAACTGGAACTGAACAGGCTTACTTAAAAATTGTAATAGTGAAAAACTGCGGAATCAAAATAATTAATCTAAAATTGTGAAAATATTTTTATGGAAGAAAACAATAACATTAACTCAAATACTGAACAGGAGGATTTAATAGCCGGAGAAACTTATATAGATAATCATTTTGAATATGCTACCCAATGGCAAAGGTTTTTTAATTATTTAATTGATAATATATTGATGCGTTATGGGTTGAGCTATTTAACCGGTATGGCAATTGGAACCTTATTAGCTGTAACAGCTCCTGATTTTTTAAATGAATTGGCATACAGTGAAAACAACTTGACACCAGGAATATTCCTTGTAGCTCTATTGGTGGGCATTTTAAATTATATCGTTTACTATACCATCTGTGAAAAATTATTCAGGGGTTATACTTTAGGTAAAGTGATAACCGGAACAAGGGCCATTCGGCAGGATGGCAAAGAACTTACTTTTAAAGATGCTTTATTGAGATCGTTGAGCAGGCTGGTGCCATTTGAAGTTTTCAGCGGTTTCAGCACTTTGACCTGGCACGATAGCTGGACGGATACGATGGTCATTAAAGCAAGATAAAGGTTACTCCAATATCGGCCTAAGCCATCTTGTTGCATCATCCATGCTCATTCCTTTTCTGTTTGCATAATCAACCAGTTGGTCTTTTTCAATTTTACCAACACCGAAATATTTGCTTTGGGGGTTTGCAAAATACCAGCCGCAAACCGATGCTGCAGGATACATGGCCAATGATTCGGTAAGATGAATGCCCGTTGCTTCTTCTCCACCCAGCAGTTCAAACAGTTTATATTTTTCGGTATGATCAGGGCAGGCCGGATAACCGGGCGCCGGACGAATACCCAGGTACTCTTCTTTAATTAATTGTTCATTACTCAGATGTTCTTCAGATACATAACCCCAGTATTCTGTTCTTGTTTTTTTATGCAGCAGTTCTGCAAATGCTTCTGCTAATCTATCCGCTAAAGCCTGCAAAATTATTTTGTTGTAATCGTCAAGATTGGCCTCAAAGTTTTTGATGTGTTTTTCTATACCCTGGATGGTTACAGAAAAAGCACCAATATGATCCGAGGCCCCCTGTCCCCCGAAGGGGGAACTTAGATTGTTACTCTCTTTAATACTGGGTTGAGTTTTTAATTCATTGATGATAGTATCTGTTACTTCTGTTATGTTTTCTATTACTTCATCATTGGTAAAACGAATAACTTTAAAACCTTGTTTTTGTAACCATTGAGTTCTAATTTCATCAGATTCTTTATTCTCTTCAAATTGATGAATAAGCCCATCAATTTCTATAATCAATCTACTATCCAGGCAAACAAGATCTGTTATATAATTACCAATAATATGCTGCCTTCTAAATTTAAAACCTGAAAGTTGTTTTGATTTCAATATTTCCCATAAAGCAATTTCTGCCTGGGTTGGTTCATTTCTGTTTTTAAATGCAAATTCTTTTAACAGAGGATAAGTAATTGGGTCGGCCCATTCATATCCGAAGCCCGCTTTTTCCACCCCTTCCTTTCGGGAAGGGGCTTCAGCAGAGTCCTGATTTGAAAAACTGTTTGTGGGGGATGGGCCCGGTGCAATAAAATCTGCCAAAGATAGATTAGGTTGTCCTGCGGTCTTTTTTATCTGCTGGCGCAGAAATTCTAGTTTTACTTTTGACTTTTTACTTTTGACTTCAACAGTATCGGTCTGTAATTTTTCTGCTTCCCAAAAACCAACAACACCTCTTGCACTCAGCCATTTTTCATCAATGATCTGCTGCAATAATTTTTTAGCATCGTAGTACAGTTTGGTGGCTTCTACGCCAATAATACTATCGGTAAGTATGGCTGGAAACTTTCCATGCATTTCCCAGGCAATGAAAAATGGCTGCCAATCAATGTATTCAGCAATTTCTCCTAATGGATAATTCTCTAAAACTTTTGTGCCTGTAAATGTTGGTGCAACCGGTTTGTAATTTGCCCAATCAATTACGGCGCCGTTTTTTTGGGCTTCTTCAAACCGTAAATATTGTTTGGTTGATTTTTTATTGCCAAAATCTACCACCAGTTTATCGTACTCGGCTTTTAAGTTTTGTAAAAATGCAGGTTTCTGTTCTTTGCTTAATAAACTTCCTGCAACGGTTACGCTGCGGCTTGCATCTAAAACATGCACAACACCTTCATCATACTGCGGGGCAATTTTTACTGCTGTATGCATACGGGATGTGGTGGCACCCCCGATCATCAATGGCAATGTTATACCCCTGCGTTTCATTTCATGTGCCACGTGTACCATTTCATCAAGCGATGGTGTAATTAATCCGCTTAAACCGATGATGTCAACTTTTTCTTTGATTGCAGTTTCTAAAATTTTATCTGTGGCAACCATCACACCCAGATCAATAATATCATAACCATTGCAGCCCAAAACAACACCAACAATATTTTTCCCGATATCGTGTACATCGCCTTTTACTGTGGCCAATAATATTTTTGCAGCACCGGTAGTTTCTTCATTGATGGTTCCTGCTGCTATGTGTGCATTTTTCCGGTCTTCTTTTTCCTGTTCAATGTAGGGAGTTAAAACAGCAACAGCCTTTTTCATTACTCTTGCACTTTTTACTACTTGTGGTAAAAACATTTTGCCGCTGCCGAATAAATCTCCAACAATATTCATCCCATCCATTAATGGGCCTTCAATTACATCCAACGGTTTTGGATATTTTTGACGGGCCTCTTCTGTATCGGCATCAATATAATCGGTTATGCCATTTACCAGTGCATGCGATAAGCGTTTTTCAACTGCTTCTTTTCTCCAGCTTTCGTCTTTAATTATTTCTTTGCCTTTTGCTTTTACCGTTTCAGCAAAGGCAATCATTTTTTCTGTTGTCTCGTTGTTGTCGTTGTTTCTGTTGAGCACAACATCTTCGCAAAGTGATTTAAGTGTTGGTTCAATCTCATCGTAAACCACCAACTGGCCTGCATTTACAATACCCATATCCATACCGGCTTTAATGGCATGAAAAAGGAATACACTGTGGATAGCTTCCCGTACATGTTCATTGCCACGGAAAGAAAAAGAAACATTGCTGACTCCGCCACTTACTTTGGTAAGCGGCATCTGTTGTTTTATTTCACGGGTTGCTTCAATAAAATCTACGGCGTAATTATTATGCTCTTCAATACCGGTTGCAATGGCAAAAATGTTGGGATCAAAAATAATATCCTGCGGAGCATAGCCTACCTGCTCTGTTAAAATTTTATAAGCACGTTTGCAAATTTCTATTTTTCTTTCTTTGGTATCTGCCTGCCCTGCTTCATCAAAAGTCATTACAATTACAGAAGCTCCGTAACTTTTACAAACGAATGCCTGTTCAATAAATTTGGCTTCGCCTTCCTTCATCGAAATGGAATTGACAATGCATTTTCCCTGCACACATTTTAAACCGGCTTCAATAATTTCAAATTTAGAAGAATCTATCATGATGGGAATCTTCGCAATGTCCGGCTCGGCCTGCACAAGATTTAAAAAAGTGGTCATCGCCTGCACACCATCAAGCAAAGCATCATCCATATTAACATCAATTACCTGTGCACCGTTCTCTACCTGCTGGCGGGCAACAGCGAGTGCCGCTTCATACTGCCCTTCACGAATAAGGCGTGCAAACATTTTACTGCCGGTAACATTGGTGCGTTCGCCAACATTAATAAAATTTGTTTCGGGGCGAACGATCAATGGCTCCAGTCCGCTTAATCTTAAATATGGTTTAATAACAGTCATTCAATTTTATTTAATCAACTAATTCTAATTCAACCACCGGTAATTCCCTCGGTTTATATTTAGCCACTTCATCTGCAATATGTTTTATATGATCCGGCGTGGTCCCGCAGCATCCGCCCACAATATTTACAAAACCTTCCTTTGCCCATTCTTCAATAATGTGTGCAGTTTCGTGTGGTTGTTCATCATACTCGCCAAAGGCATTTGGTAAACCGGCATTAGGATAAGCTGAAGTATAACATCCGGCAATCTGGCTCAGCTCTTCAATATGCGGCCGCATTTCAGATGCGCCCAATGCACAGTTTAACCCAATGCTGATGGGGTTGGCGTGCATAACAGAAACATAAAAAGCTTCTAACGTTTGTCCGCTTAAAGTTCTTCCAGACGCATCGGTTATGGTTCCTGAAATCATAATTGGTAATTCAGGAATATTATTTTGGCGGAAATAATTTTTTGCAGCATAGATGGCAGCCTTTGCATTCAGCGTATCAAAAATGGTTTCAATCAATATAATATCAACTCCGCCATCAACCAATCCTTTTATCTGTTCGGTATAGGCTGTTGCTACATCATCAAAAGTTACAGCTCTAAAGCCTGGGTTATTTACATCGGGCGAAAGTGATAATGTTTTATTTAAAGGCCCAATGGCACCAGCAACAAAACGAGGCTTATCCGGATTTTTAACTGTGTATTCATCAGCTGCAGCCCTGGCGCATTTTGCAGAAGCCACATTTAATTCATAGGCCAGCGTTTGCATATCGTAATCGGCCTGGGCAATAGAAGTACTGCTGAAAGTATTGGTTTCAATAATATCGGAACCAGCTTCAAGGTATTGTTTATGAATTTCTTCGATGATCTGTGGCTGTGTAATGCTCAGCAGATCGTTATTACCTTTTACATCGGTATGCCAATCCTTGAAGCGTTCACCACGGTAATCTTTTTCTTCCAGTTTATAACGCTGTATCATAGTGCCCATGGCGCCATCAATGATGAGGATGCGTTCATTTAAACAATCTTGTAAATTTTTCATTCGCTTTAATTTTAAATGCATACTTCGACTCCGCTCAGGATTGGTATGCAGTACTAGTGAGTTCCGATAGCTATCGGGACAACAATGATGCCCATAGCTGTGAAGCTGACTTCAAAATAATTACCATAAACTATTAAACGAGAATCAATCTGAGAGAAGTAATGCAGAATTGCTTTCGTTTATTAGTTCTATTCCCTTCGACTTCGCTCAGGACAGGTTGAACAATAAACAAATCCACCTGTTTGATGCTGCAAATTTATAGTAACAAAGCCGAAACACAAAATGTGGTGGCTGTTTTATGAGTTTGGGGTAATTGAGGCCTGCTTAATGTGAATGAGTAAAATTGGATAAAAACAAGGTTAAGTGTATAAAAAACTAAACCCCGATTACTCGGGGCTTTAATTAAGTTTGGGGTTCAGTGGTAATTTTGGTTTTCGTTGAATTGTTGGATACTTAACCTTTGGTTTTCTTAGTGAATTGGATTTGGTCTTTTAATTGGATATTGGCTTTGTTTGTTAATGTAAAAGTAGTGTGGCCAAAGCTTTGATACAACTAAAAGGCCTTGAATGGTTTGATTTTAATACCGAACAGGTATTTAGGACTACTGAACCCGAAATTGTTGTTATCAGGCAACTATACAAAAGCAAAACCCCCGATGTATCGGGGGCTTTGAAAGAACTTTTTTGTTCAGTGGTAATGGTTTTCTTTTGGATTGGATTGTTGGATACTTAACTTAACTTTTGGTTTTCTTAGTGAATTGGATTTGTTTTTTTAATTGGATATTGGCTTTGTTTGTTAATGTAAAAGTAGTGCGGCCACCGCTTTGATACAACTAAAAGGCCTTGAATGGTTTGTTTTTAATACCGAACAGGTATTTATGGCTACTGAACCCGAAAATGGTTTACTATATACTTTACTCAATCAACCTGCCTGTAATAAAAAACCCCGTGGTTACAGGGTTTTTCACTACAGATTTTTTGGAATTTTTGATTTTTTTGGGATAATTGGATTTTTAACTACCTGGTTTTCTTAGTGTATTGGATATGTAGTTTTCATGGGATATGGATTCGGATTCTGATATAAATCTATATCAGTAATCTGAGGATTAAAACTAAACTGTATTGTGTGGAGTTTTTTTATTGCTGAACCGGAATTTTTGGTGACCGAAGCAAAAATCGTGGGTTATTAAGATGGTTAAGCATTATAAAGACAAACCCTCCGGGGGGTATCGGAGGGTTTGTAAAAATGTTGTGTTTCTTTGGTATTGTTTTCCGTTGGTTTTGGATAACTTATTATCCGGGTCTTCTAAGGGTAATTGGATGGTGTTTTCAAAGTGGGTTACAGAATCTTAAAACGGGTTGTTGATTTCTGGTATAAAGATAATACAGGAAACCAACCTGGTAGCATGAAATACACCCAGTAGTTTGATTTTAATGCTGAACCGGAATTTTTATCTGCTGAATGGGAAAGCGGGCTGGTTTTAGTCGCCCAGCCAGTGCTTAAAATCAGCAGAACGCTCTGTGCTGACAATAGTTTCGTGTTTTGACGGGGGATTTAATTTAATAAGCACCCTGCTTTTGGTATAGGCAAACATTTCGGCAATGGCATGAATACTGATGATGTATTGCCTGTTTATGCGGAAAAATATCTTAGGGTCAAGTACCGATTCAAGGTTATCTAAATTAAAATCCACAACAAACCTGCGGGCATCTTTGGTACATAAAAATGTGGCTTTGTCTTCTGTATAAAAATAAACCACCTCTTCTATATCAATGGTTTTAATGTGCTCGCCGTATCTTACTACAAAGCGTTTTTTATAATCGGCACCGGCAGGTTGCAGCGATTGTAATAATTTATTGATATCTATGGCAGGAGTGGCAGAAGCTGAGCGTGATTTGAACTTATCTACTGCTTTTTCGAGTTCGTCTTTTTTAACCGGCTTTAATAAATAATCAATACTGTTTAATTTAAATGCCTCAATGGCATATTGGTCGTAGGCAGTTGTGAATATGATGGGACAGGTGATTTGTACCTTTTTAAAAATCTCAAAACTGATACCATCAGATAACTGGATATCAGAGATGATGAGATCGGGAGATTGGTTTTGTGCAAACCATTTTATGGCCGATGATACGCTTACGATCTGGTTTACCAGCGTATGGTCCGGCTCAATTTCCTTTAGCATTTTCTGCAATCGTTTAAATGCCGGTTCTTCGTCTTCAATAATTAAAATTGTCATTATATTATTGATTTAATACGGGTAAAATTACAGTAAAATCAATACCATTATTAATTACAGTTACCGGTTCGTTACTGAGTAAATTATACCGGTTGATAATGTTTTGTAAACCCATGCCTGCACCGGCTTCGCTGCTTATTTTAGGATTGATGTTGTTTTTTATCATCAGGTGATTATCGTTCTCCATAAAAATATTGATATCGAGTGCTGTTTCTTTGGATATGGCATTATGCTTAATGGCGTTTTCTATTAAAAGCTGCAGGGTAAGGGGTGGAATAAAGATACCATTTTTTTCTTCGTCTGTTAATGCTATGTTCAATTTTAAATGGCTGCCATATCTTTTTTGTTGCAGGTAAAAATATGTTTTTGCAATTTCAATTTCTTCGCCAAGTGTTATCAGGTCATGATCGCGGTACTTTACTATGTTTCTGAAAAAGCCAGAGAGTTGTTCTACATAATCAACGGCCTGCTCAGGCGATTCTTCAATAAAAGATATAAGCGTATTAAAACTGTTGAATAAAAAATGCGGATTTACCTGGGTGCGTAATACCTGGAACTGGAACTGAATTTTTTCCTGTTGTAGCTGCTGTACTTTTTTTATACGTAGCTCCCGTTTTTTCATATACCAATATAATATGGCCGCCAGTACCAGCACACATAAAACAATAAACCAGATCCTTTTCCATAGCGGGGTTTCTATTACAAATTCATAAGTTGCCTCATCAGCATTTTCAAAATTTTCATTTAATGATGAGCGTATATGAAATTTATATTTTCCGGGCTGAAGCCTTAAGAAAGTGATATTCCTGTCACGGGTCATTATCCAGACTGTATCCAATCCTTCAAGTTTATATTGATAATGCACTTCATCAGGATTGGTATAATACAGGCCGGTGAAATTGAACTGAAAATTATTTTGATCGTGTTTATAATCGCCTTTTACCTGTTTATTTACATCGGCTAAATTTACCTGTACGTTTTCAATGATTGTTTTTGGCTGGTAAACCGTGTTTTCAACCGGTGAAAAAATTACAAATCCTTTTTGTGTACATATTATGATGTTGCCGGCAGTATCCTGCGTTACGCCGCCCATATCAGTATTTACATCGGAGATGCCCTGTTTATTGTTTATATAAGAAATGGTGCCTGTTGCTGCACTTAAAATATCCAATCCCTTTTTATTTACCAGAATGATATTACCCAACGGCCCGGTTTTTAGTGCAGTTATTTTTAAATCACTGATACCATCTGCTGCATTATAATTTTTAAATGTTTTACCATTAAACCGGTAAATGCCGGCGCCTTCGGTATTAAACCAGATATCACCTTGTTTATCTTCAGTAAAGGAATAAATATGGTCGTCTTTCAAACCGCTCTCTATGCTGTAATTTGTAAGTTTGCCGTTTTCAAGCACGGTAATACCTTTACCATCGGTTCCAAACCATATTTTGCCACGTGTGTCTTTATAAATATTGTAGATATAATTATTGCCAACATTATCTATATCGTTGTAGTTTGTAAAACTGTATTTTTCAGTAATGTTTTTATTTTTTTGGGTGATGTTGAAGATCATGGCCACGCCCTCAAGCCCGCCAGCACAAACAGTATTACCACGCCCGGTTATTGATAAAATACTTGCATTTTGTAAAAGCTGATTTTCGGTAAGGTTACGGTACTGCCCTGTTTCGGGGTCAAGCAGTAAAATGCCTTTACCCATAGTGCCTATCCAGATATTGTGGTTAATATCCTGGTATATGCCGGTTATATCTGTAATGGCGCTTAAGCCGGAGAAGTTGTATTTTTTTTCTGTAAAACCACCATCTGTAAAACTGTATTTTATCAATGCAGCATTGGTACCTACCCAGATATTATTTTGGTAGTCGCACATGGCAGCATGAATGGTTTCAAAAATTGCAGGTGAATAAGCAGGCAATAATTTTAATTTATCGCCGGTAATGGCAATTAATTCATTGGCTGTTGTCATCCAGATATTGCCTTCATTATCCTGTAATAAATTATTAATCTTATTCTGAAAACCGTTTCCGGTTTTAAATGCAGTAACCGGTTTGTCAAAGCCAGATTGTTTTAATAAACCGTATTCTTCCGAAGCTATCCATAAACTTTTTTGAGAAACCAACAGGTTGTTTACCTGACCAAAATTCCAGTTTTGGTTGGCAGGTGGGATGGTAATTTTCCCACTGTTGTGATCGTACAAACAAAATCCTTTTTCCTGCATGCCAATCCAAAAGTTATTTTTACCCGCATGTGTGATGGCAGTAACATAATAATCGGGCAGGCCGTTTTTGGGGCCAATAACCTGCACGGTAACTTTATTATCGGCAAGCCTGCAAATATTAACGCCCTGGTCGGTTGCAGCCAAAACATCGCCATTAGCAGTTAATGCAAGTGTACGTACATGCAGATCGCTTAAGCCATTGGCGGTATCAATTAAATAGAGGTGATTGTTGTTGAAATAATAAATGCCTTCGCCGTTTGTTGCAAACCAGATATTGTTTTTTTTATCCTGTAAAAATGATGTGATGGCAACGCCGGGGTCACCTTCTTCAACCTGCAAATATTCAAGCCTGCCATTTATTTTTTTTGCAATACGCCCGCTTTTAAAACCTGCCCAAAGCTGTTGGGTATTATCCTCGAAGATTGCGGTAACTGTATCCCTGATAGCAGATTTGGAAAAACTGATCTTTTTAAAATTGATGCCATCGAAACTGTAAAGGCCATTGGTGGTGCCGGCATAAATGTACCCATCGCCGGTTTTAAATAAGGTATTTATTTTAAAAGGCTGGTTATCTTCCAGCAGCTTAAACGATTTATAACCCATCTGCTGCGCCATACAGTATGATATGGCTGTACAGTTTATGATGATGGTAATTAATATACGCAGCACCGGTTTTGGCAAGGTTATTTTACTTATCAATCAGTTCGGCTTTTACTTCCACTTTAATTTCGGATGCCAGTTTTTCGTGTACCACTTTTGGAATGGTAATATTATGATCGGCCAGCAGTACTGTAAAATTTGTTTTTACACTTACCGCATTTTTCTTTACGGTCAATTCGCATTTAATGATACGTTCCTGGCTTACACCATGTATAGTGAGGTTTCCTTTTGCCCTGATGCTGTAAAAGCCATCACGCTTCAGATCTATATCTTCAATTATTTTTCCTTCAAACGAAGCCCGGGGGTATTTGTTGCTTTCGAGGTAGTTTTCGTTAAAATGTTCCTGCTGTAAGTAGCTGTTGAAACCTTTAAACGTGTTTACATTTAAGGTAAAGGCAAACTGTTTTTTTTCGGCATTAAAAACACCTTTTAACTGATTGCTGCTGGCTTTTATCAGTTCAAGCGGCGCATCACTCCAAAAAGTGATGGTGCCATTGCTTACCGTAAATAAATAGGCCGGCGCCTGCACATGGGCACTTAACGCTGACATAAAAAAAAGCAGCATCACCAATTTTTGTAGTCTCAACCTTTTTGCTTTCATCCGAATAAAAATAACAAATTTAACCGGCAAAATTACCGGTTAAATCAAATTATAAATTAACCATCAATTATTCTTGCCAATAGTAAATACCCTGGATATGTTAAACCCGAAGAGAATATCACCCTTTTCCCACCTGCCTTTTGTATCGCTTATAAAAGTCCGTTCGTTCATTCCCTGCGAATTTGTGAAATGCAATTGAAAAACGTGCCCACCGGTTTCAATATCAAATCCAACTGATAAGCTGTTTGTTGTTCCGGGGAGTTTATAGTCGGGTAACTGGTAATAATATTCAATATTAAAACTAATGCGCTTGGTTAATTTTTGCCTGCCGCCAATACCAATGGCAAACATATCGTTTGGATCGTTAACGCCTGTTACCAGGTTTTGATGAACGAAAGTTGGCATTAACTGTATGGAAGTTCCCTCCGAAAATTTGCGGCCAATGATTAACTGGTGTGTGTAAAATAACCTGGATGAATAATAATTATTAATTGTCGGGTCTGCGTACTTAAGTGTTCTTAATGCAATGGTAGGCACATAACTGAGTGTAATGGGCATTTTCTTTTTTCCTTTGGATTGCCGGAGTAATTTTAACTTAAAGTATGCATCGTAGGTTTTTTGATAAGTACTTCGGCCAATACCAACCATCAGGTAGCGGGTAATACCATAGTCTATGCCCATGCGCATGGTAGCTTTATCCAGCCCGAAAAGTTCATATCCTCCTTCATTAATATGCCCAAAGCGGTGCGATATTTTTACATCCATAACTCCTTTTGCCACATTCTCAACCGAATGGCCGTTAACCAGCCTGGTAGTTTTAAAAGTAGCGGTTGTGTAAAATGTTTGCTCCTTTGTTGATTCCATTTCTTTTTCCAGTAGCTTCATCAGGTCGGTGGTATCCTGGGCACCGGCACTGTAAAACATACATAACGAAATAAAGAGGCATAATATTTTAAAAGATTTCATACGCATAAGTTTAATAGAATTGGGCGAAAAATTTACCTGGCTTCATAATTACAGTCAATCTTTACCTCAATAGATTTAGAAATATTGTTTTCAACTACTTTGGGTACCGTAATTTTATAATCATCAAGCTTTACATTAAAGGTAGTGTTGGCAGATACTTTGCCTCCTTTAACCTGTATAACAGCGGGCACGGTAACTTTATTGGTTACATTATGCATAGTTAGATCGCCGGTTACAGAAACATTGTACACACCGTCTTTTTTAAAGTTTACTTTGGATAGATCAGTAATAGAGCCTTTAAAAGTTGCTTTGGGGTATTTCCCACTCTCCATGTAATTTTCATTAAAATGCTCCTGCATCAATGCTTTTTTAAAAAGAAATCCATTGATCATTACAGAAAAAACGATATCGCCGGTTTGGGAATTCAAAATACTCATTGTCTGGTTATTTGCAGCATCAATATTTTCAATATCGGTTTTTGAAAAGAAGGAGATCTTGCCGTTTTTGGTCATGTAGCTTTGTGCGCTTGCCGTACCGTTTATGATGAGTAAGGCAGCAAAAATCAAAAATAGGTTCTTCATGTGTGTAAGTTTTAAAAATTAAAAATGATTAAGGTATTGATTGTTTAAAAAATTGTTTAATTATTTGGTGCACCTGCAGCAATCCAGATACGTATTTTTTCAAGGTTGCAGGTACTGAGTTTGCTACTGTTTTTTGGCATGGCTGAATAACTTGGACTGTGAGAAACAGCGCCCCATAGCCGGCCGTTATCTACCTGTAATTTTACACCGGCATAATTATCTAGGCTAATGCCTGCAGATGGCGTGCTGCCTCCATGGCAACTGATACAGTTTGAACTTAATACCGGTTGAACCGAAGTACTGTATTTAACTACTGAAGTATCGCAGGCTGTATCGGGATACAACAGATCTGATTTATCATAGTAACAACTACTTAAAGTATTTACCATGATGAAACTTATGATAATTAAGGCTACAATAAAACTTCTGTTGCTTTGTTTTATTTTATACATCATTATTGCTTGTTAGGGTTATTTTAATTGTTTGGTGCGCCGGAATTAACCCATTTTCTGATTTGGGCAATCTGGCATTCGCTAAGCTTACTGGCATTTTTGGGCATGGGCGAATAACCCGGTGCATGGCTGACAGCTCCCACCAGTCTTCCGTTGGTGGCCATCAGATATACGTTGTTATAAGTACTGAGGTTTATACCGCCCGAAGGAGCAGTGCCGCTATGGCAACCCAGGCAATAGGTGCCCAGGATGAGACTTACATTAGTGCTATATTTAAACTGGCTGCTATCGCAAACTGTTCCGCAATTGGTTGTGTTTTTAGCACCTTCATTTATCCACCTGCCGATAAGGGCTTTTTGAATGGCAGTAAGATCGGGGTTTGGCGGACGGGGCATTTTTTTATCGCCGGTTTCAAAAAGCACTTTATAAACTTTTGAACCGGAAGCATTACCGGGGCGAACATCTTTTTTAACAATGTTTGCATAACTGTCAAAAACATAATCTTTCTGGTGGCTTGCTGCATCGTGGCAGCCTGATTTTGCACAATTGGATTGAAAAATCGGGAGAATCTCGGTTTGAAAGCACACTTCGCCGGTGCCACCCGGAACCGGTGTTGGAGAACCGGGCACAGGGCCGGGGATTTCATGCCTACAGGCATTAATTACAGTTAGGGCTATAATTAAAGCGGTAAGTATGCAGTAAGTCTTCTTCATACTTATTTATTTTAAGGTAGTATTCACTTCACTAAGTAGCACCGCACCAGGTAAACATCTCCCATAATTCCAAGATCGGGATCGCTCATACCCATTCCGGTGCAAATTCCTTTAAGGGTTGCCGGTTTGTTCTCAACCAACCCAGTCACATCTTCTTCCATGGTGCAATTAACATAAGCACCGGCTTCGTTGGTTTGCAACATTACAATAACCTGGTTTTGCTGGTTTTTTGAAACCTTCATCACCATCCCCGAAACCTCCAGTATTTTGTTTGTGTAATCTTTTTTGCTCTGTACCGAATCTTTTAAAAAAAGCTGGTACAATGCTGCAGCTTCTGTTTTTTTTCCTCTGGCATTTTTTACATTTACCGGCCCTTTATTGAACATGTAAAAACCGATAGCCCCGCCAATAATGATAATGGCTAAAAAAAATATAACAATATTCCTTTTCTTTGCTGACATGCTTATAATTGATGATAAAGATAAACCTGTTCTTTGATAACAAAAATCAAAGAAGCTGAACAGGATAAATCTTAAGCTGAACTGTCATTTATTTCAACTGAACAATTAAAAGTAAAAAAATAGAATAAAATAAAAGATGACTTCAGTTACCTGATACAATGACTTTAATTACCTGATACAATAAAATTTTCGACCGGAATGCGGTTGCTGATACTTTTAGCCAAAGTCATTTCATCAGCATATTCCAGCTCGCCGCCAAAAGCTATGCCACGGGCTATGGTTGTTATTTTTACAGGAAGCGACTTTCCACCGGATCCTGCGGATAATTTTTTGCTGATATAATAAATGGTAGTATCGCCTTGTATTGTCGGACTGAGTGCAAATATGATCTCTTCAATTGTTTCTTTTGATATGCGCTCTACCAATGCATCAATCGTTAATTGCTCAGGCCCAATACCGTCAAGTGGAGAAATGATACCGCCCAAAACATGGTAAATACCATTAAACTGCTGTGTGCTTTCAATGGCAATCACGTCTCGTATATTTTCAACCACACAAAGCATTTCCTTTTTACGCATGGCATTGCTGCAAATATTGCAAAGCTCTTTATCAGATATATTATAACAGCGGTGGCAGAATTTTATTTCGTTCCGCATTTTTGCAATGATCTCGCTGAACTGACTAACATCGGCATTATCCTGTTTAATTAAATGCAGCACCAAACGCAATGCAGTTTTTTTTCCTATGCCGGGTAATTTGGCAAATTCGTTAACTGCGTTTTCTAAAAGAGAAGAAGAAAAAATCATGGGGCAAATATACGGAGCCCCTCCTAAATCCTCCCCGAAGGGAAGGACTTTAAAGAGAATAATAAATTGGGCAGTTTTTTGAAATAAAAAATGTTAGATTCATCGTACTGATTCAAGTCTCCCCTTCGGGGGGAGATTTAGAGGGGGCCTATAGTTTTATATCCCTTTCATTATCCCAATTGGCACGCACACCTAATTTTAATGTAAGGGTAATGGCTTTTTCCGGTTGCAGTTTTTTTGAATAATCGCCGGGGTCCCATTTGCCGTTATTATTTGCATCATACAAAATGCGGATATCATACTCGCCGGGGTTGATGAATTTATTGCTCCATTCCATTGTTGTAAGCGGGTAACTTTTTTTAATTTCATCGCCCTGTACAAATTGCAAAACCGGATGCCTGGTTAAATCGAGGTTGCTGAAACGTAAAACAACATTGCCATAATCTGATTGCTGCTTTGTTATAACACGAATGGTATCTGTTTTGGCAAGATGATTATTGACCGAATCAGAAAATGCAAGCGTATCCATAATTAACCGGTACCCGGTGGCTTGCTGCCAATTGTTGGTAAGTGTAATTTTTGTTCTGCTGCTATCAATGCTCCAAACGGTTGATGGAACTGGTTTGTAGTTTGTATCTCTCAGGATCAATCTGGATGCATCAAATACTTTTAACGGGTTATTAAAAGTTACCTCAAATGGATTTAGTAAGTTCTGAAACTGTACACCCGGCGCTAAAAAATAGGTTAATCTTTTTGCAGGAATTTTTGGTTTTGCAGCAGGAGCAGGGCCACTTTCTTTTTCCAATGCTGATGCATATAAAATAACAGGCTCTGTTTTTGCCGAAACGGTAACTGCAGCATCGGCAAAGGCAAAAACTTCTTTTTTTGAATTATAGGTTTTGCCACCATCGCCATCTTTTAATGCATACACTTTAAAATTACCTGCCGGTAAATTCATAAAAATAAAACTGCCATTGCCGCTGAGTTTGGCAACGTAATCAGGTTTTCTTTTTTGCACTGCAGAATCATCTGCATTGCGGTAAAGCAAAGCAATTAAAGTACTGTCTGCCTTTCCGGTTTCGGCCATTACCACTTTACCTTCCAGCGTAAATGAATCAATAATATTGCCGGTAGTAAAAACATAGGTAAAATCTTTCAGCGGGTTGCCTTCATTATTATCAACAATGGCATTGCCAAAATTAATGCTGTAAGTGGTGTTTGGCATTAAACTGTCTTTCAGTTTTACTGTTACGGTTTTCAATTTAAAATCAACGGAAGGAAATTTTTTCGGAAATGGTGAAATCACCACATTGGTCTGTGGTTCCTTTACTTCAACATATTCATCAAAGGTTAAGGTTATCTTATTACCGGTAACATTGGTGCTGTTGAGTTTTGGCGAAGCGCTTACCAGGCGTGGGGCAATGCTGTCTCTTGCCCCGCCGGTAGGGAAACCGATCTGTCCGCAACCTGTATTGCCGATTGTAAGTACATATAATAAAGAAACTGTAAAAACGGTAAAAAGTAAATGGGTTGATCTCATCAATGGTAATTAAAATACAAACTTAACGGCTTTAATTATAAGGCAGTAGTAAATACAGCATTTTAAATTTTATTTAGTCTTTTAGGATTCTGCCAGGTATTAAAAACAGATACAATTTCAATATGATTCCTTTTGTTTTTATAGATAATCAGATTTCTTTTATACAAAGTATATTTTCTTAACCCTTTTTTTCTGTTTAAAAAAGGAAAGATTGTTGGATGCAATGAAATAAGATTTAAAAATGCACCCCATTTGTTATGAAAAGTTTGCAAGGTTGAATTGCCAAATTTGTATAGTATCCACGCATAGGTTTCATCTAATTCCTTTAATGCTCCGGGGGATATTATTATTGGCTTAGGAGAGGCCATATTTTTTTGTAAGCTGTGCCATTGCTTTTTTTATGGAAATACCCTTGCCTTCATTCAACTGTTGTAAGCTCGTTTCTATATTCACTTTTTGTGAATCAGTTAAAGCTAACCAACTGGTATTATTATTCCTTTCTTCTTTTACTAAAGCGTGAAGCTTATACAATTCTTTAACTGTACTTTCAGAAGCGTTGTTTATTTCTTCGATAAGTTTTTTTCTAATAGCTTTCATAAATCAAATATACTACAAATGCCTTTATTTTATACATCTGCTTCTTCTTCCAGGTCGTGTAATGCCACCGCCAGTTTATTATTTTTTACAAAGTTGCACCAATGGCAATCTTCTTTTCCACAACCGGTATAAAAATCACGGGCCTGTATTTTTTGCCACACTTCGGTTATCTGTTGTTTTACCGTTTCCATATCCTGCGGGTTGATAACAATTTTTTCTTTGCGGTATTCGCCTTTTTTATCAGGTTCAATAAAATCAAATTCGGTGCTGATGACTTTCCAGTCTTTCTGTTCGTAATTGTCAACCAGTATTTTATAAAAAACGGCCTGCCGCCAATAATCGCCGCCAGTAGGGTCTTTATCCGATGGAGGTTTCATTTTAGGTATTGCATTTTCAAAATTGCCCGATTTATAATCCACCACATTTACTTCCTTACCGTTAAACTCAAGTTTATCGAGTTTGCCTTTTAACGGAACACAGTTTACCATAATGCCCCTGATGTTTCTTTCTACAGTTACTACTTTGTTCCAGTTGTTGATGTATTTATCATAGTAATTACGCAGCACTTCATCACCATATTCTATCCTTCTTTCAAATGCTTCTTTGGTAAAATTTTCACGGTGTTTGTTCATGTACCAGTTAAAATCGGCGATCATTTCTTCTTTAGGAGGAAAAGTTTCTTTCTTTCTATCCTGCCCGTCCGAATCGGCTGGCCGGGCGGACATTTTTCTAAACAGATGTTCCAATGCATGGTGTATGGCGCTTCCAAATTCAGTGGCTTCGCTTTTACCGGAAGGAATGCGGATGAGATTGCGGTAATAAAAATTTAGCGGACAATTCAAATAACTGTTGAGTGCTGTTACATTCATCACAAACTTTTCGAGAATGGATGTGATGAAATCCTCTTCTGCCTGTTCAATTTCCGGAGCCTGTGCGGTAAAGTGAAGCAGTTCAAATTCTATTTGCTGTTCTTCAGATAAAACTATTTTTTCAACAGGCAGATTATGCTCTTCCAGAATTTCGGCAATAAACATAGAGGGTTCCAGTTCTTTTCCATCGTTCCTGAATTTTGCATAGGAGATGTACAAATGTTTTTCAGCCCTTGTTAATGCCACATAAAATAAACGGCGTAATTCTTCATCATCGGAAGATGTTGGTTGCGAAGTAAACAAGGTATCCGGGAATTTATATCCACCGCCCGGTTTACGTTTCTTTTCCCAGAACGAAGCATTAACGCCTGCAAAGAAAACATATTCAAACTCCAAACCCTTGCTGCCATGAGTTGTTAACAGGTTTACCCCTTTGTCGGTACCGGCCACTTTGTTCATAGGTAGTGCAATACCTTCTTTTTCCATCAGATCAAAAATGCTTATTAATTCTTTCAGATTCAGTAATGGATTTCTGCCGGTTTCCTCTTTAATAAAATCAAACAGAGCAGTGAGTAATTGCATTAATGAAATCTTTTCATCGCTCTGCATAATATAATTTAAAACGCCGGCATTTTGAAAGATATGCTCAAACAAATCCTGTAAAGTAATGTTCGGTACATCGGCAACCAGCTTTTCAATCATAAAACTGAAATGCTTCATGCCTTCGTGAATGCCGGTATCAAATAAATTCTGTGCAGGTTTGTTTGCTTTGTCTGATAACAGTTTTCGGATAGAAGTCAACTCGCCATTATACTTCAGTTTATTTACTTCAACTGTAAGTTTTGCAATTTCAATGGGGGGTATTTGATAAAAATCGTAATGCAGGATCTCAAACAGCATTTCATCGCCGCCATAAGGTGTGTCATGTTCTGCATTGAGGTAACGCAGCAGTTGCACAATTTTATTACTGAAAGGATGCACCAGCACATCAATACTTCTTTTACTGTAAACCGGAATATTTTTTAACCGGAAATAAGTTGCCAGCTCTTCGCCATATTTATTTTCTTTATAAACAACAGCAATTCTTCCGGGTTCAATATTTTGTTTAATTAATTCTGATACCCGGTTGGTGATATCTGCCATTTCATCTTTGGCAGAATTGTACTCATGCAAAACGGGATTATTTTTTAGCCCGATTAATTCTTCCCTTGAACTAATCAACTCTTTACTCAATCCTTCAATTTGTTTTACCAGCCGCTCTTCATTCCGGGTGATAAGTGTTTTTGAAATATCCAGTATGGGCTGCACACTGCGGTAGTTATTGGTAAGTACCACGGTCATCAAATCTTTTTGATATGCATGTGCAAACTCCAGCATGTTCT
>JANOVD010000520.1:0-2780 GCA_031417255.1 Chitinophagaceae bacterium | reverse complement strand
AACCTCGCCATTATTACTTACTTCCTTTATGCGATAATAAATTATTGATACTGCCGGAAGATGTACATCGGTATAATTGAAAGTAAATGATGTTCCGTTTGCAAGAACTTTATTTTCTACATAAATTTTTTCAAAATTTCTACCATCAGTTGATCGCTCTATATCAAAATGCGAATGGTTAATAACATTTGATACCGACCAGTTTATCAATGCTGTGCCATTTGCTTCTGTTACTTTAAACGCTGTAAAATTTACCGGCAAAGTTGCCGAAGGCCCTAAATTTTCTGTACGGGCAATTACAACGGTTGTATGCGTATTGAACCGGACAAGAATACCTGCTGCATCTAACTGGTCAGTAGAATTTCCTGCATTGGGATGCTGAAAAGAAATGAACATGAATTTATAATCCGGTGTGAATGTGATACCGGTTGGCTCACTACCTGCCGGTGTTTTGCCAAATAAACGTACAGCAGGTGTGGCTGCAGTATGTGTTGGGCCTACTACCCAAATATGGTTTCGGGCACCATCCTGCAAAACCCAAAGGTTTCCCTGGCCATCAAATGCCAGATTATCGTTTCCAATATCCCAAAGCTCATTAGCTACTGCAGGCCCTGGATCCACATCATAGGTAGTATTTTCTACAAAAACTTCCAGGCCACTTACTGTGGCACCATTATCAATAAACCTGTAAATTCTACCAGGCCCTTTTGCTGTAAAGTATATTTTACCATCAGGTCCTCTTTCAATATCTTCGACACCATTAAAACTATAAGCTGCCGGAGCGGCAGTACTTAAAGCCAATGTTCCGTTCTTATTTGCCTGTGTTGTATTTGCAATTGCCTTCCAGCTACCGGTACCCAATGCTGCAGTTGTAACTAAAACATACAGTTGACCACTACTAAAATTACCTGGTGTATTTGCTACAAATTTGTAAACAAAACTATTTGCACCATTATCAGCCCCGGTATATAAAGTTTGATTATTGGGGGTAATCATCACATTTTCTCTTGATTGTCTTCCAATAGCCCATAATTTATCAACCCCCGCATGGGTTGCATCACTTTCAATTACTGTTCTGGTAACCGGGTCTATTTCAATTATCCAGCCGTCATCATTATAACCATCTGCATTCGTATCGCCCTGTGCAGAATTTTCTTCAGAAACCATGATGGTACCATTTGGAGTAACTGTACCCGAACAAAATCTTGTAACAGGCGTAGTACCAAATGCAGCAGTAGGAAAAGGCACATTACCACTATTGGATTTTAACCAGGTATGTGTAGGGTAATTATACGCCACAGTCATAATAGCTACGGCGGCAGGTGTGCTCTCACTGCTAATAGAAAGATAGCCATTTCGGCTGCTGCCACTAATGGGCACATATCCTGTAAAATCGAGATTGGCGGCTAAAGTACCACCGGCAGTAAGTGCATCGCCCGATTTTATTATCCTTTGAAAAGTATGTGTTGATGGAATTACCAGATTCTGGCTTTGTGCACCAGTTGGTACCGAATTAAAAGTTGCAATGGTTTGCGATTGTACTCCCTGATAAAAAAACAGGATTATTGCAAGGCAAATTTTTGAAGAGGTATAATTTCTTTTCATTGTCAGGATATTTGGTTTGGTTTTCTGAATATTGTAAACAAATTCTGATATCGAATTAACACTACAATATTTGTAGTTACCTATTACGTTTTTTTGTGGCAATTATTGCACAGGTATTATTATATTTCTATCTTTTACTTTGCAATAAGTAAAAACACCTGGTAAAAACACGATGTAAAATGTACATTACTGACTTTTATTTACTACTGTAATAACTAAGGGAGAAATTATTATTTTGTGTAGTGCAGAAAAAAATGGTGGTGTTAACCATCATTTAAAAGATGTGCTGATGTCTTTAAGTTATAGCAGGCAAATTATTTTTGCGTTACCGGCTGGCCAGGTTTTTTGTAGGAGAAAAAAAACTGGATGGCTTCCAGTTCTTCGGTGGTTACTTTTTTTTCAGGTATTGCAGATACGTGTATTTCATTCTTAATTCTGATAATGTAACTATCCAGCTCATCTCTTGTAAAATCAGGAATATATATCTTACCTTTTATTTTTTTATTATGACATTTTGCACAGTTGATATTGTACAGCACATTTCCTTTTTGCAACATTTTTGTGTTGGCAATTTTTGCTTCTTCTGCAATATCCGAAGGAAAATTATAGTATTGAACTTTGGCTTGTGTAACACAGGCAATCAGCCCAATAATAACTATAAAAAAAAGAAGGATTACTGTAGTTTTTTTCATTTTTATCTTTTCTAATATTCGCCGCCTGTTTTTCGGCTATTCAGTGCCTTATCTTTTGAAACCGGCAATTTTGATGGCACTGCATCAAAATTAATATTTTCATTTAATGAATGTAAAAAAAAGTTGAGGTTCTTTTTTTCGGTTGTGGTTAGCCTTAATGTATCAGCAGAAAGTGTCTGGTTGTCAAGTTTCAGTCCTTTGCCAACTCCGCCACCGGCATCATAAAAATCAACCACCTGCTCCAGTGTTGTAAAAACACCATTGTGCATATAAGGCTTGGTGTACGCAGCATTTCTAATAGAGCCTGTACGGAAAGCATTAAGCATTTCAACGGCAGGGTTGATACCGTATCGCCCCTTATCCGGGCTTAGTTTTTTAAATCCGGTGTCTGCAGGTACGCCCAATACTTCAAACTCGGTTCCAATATAAGGTGGTTTTACGCCATTAAATTGCGGAACAAAATGACAGGTTGCACATTGTGCC
>JANOVD010000519.1:0-5978 GCA_031417255.1 Chitinophagaceae bacterium | reverse complement strand
CGCTCCCTTATTATGGAAGACAGCAATGCCCCACAGGAATGGAACAGCATGTTTGGCAATATTGAAAACAATTTTGCGCCGTGGAAGTTCTCTCCTGATGATAGGAATAAATGGGCTGCTGAAATGGATAATTGAAAACCTGATAATGAATATAATCTTTTTACTTGGTGGAATTTTTTGGATAACGATCAGTTTATTGTACGCTTATTTTGAAGGAAGTAAACGTAAACCTGGCTTTTGGGGCTGCCTGGTTATCATGATACTTTTTACTCCCTTTTTTGGTTACTTTATTATTGAATCTTTCTCACAAAAAAAAGCCAAGGGCTGTAAATGGTGTGGTAATAAATATAATGAAGCTGAATATTGCGGCTTATGTGGCAAGAATGAGGAAGGGGTTTTAAGGGATGGGTTTGTTTCTAAATAAAAGAAAACTGATATGCGCCTGCTGCTAACTATTGCACTCACCATCTGCATTAAAATAAGCTATAGTCAAACTTCTGCTCAGGCGCATTATACAAATATGTACAATTTAAACCAGGATGTTTCAGATTCAGTTCAACAGCATAAATTTTTCACAGAACTAAAATCAATCGTAAAAAAATATCCAAAAGATGAATTTTCATTTTCTTTAATTTCCCTGGCTATTAATTTAACTTATCAACAAGTTGAAACGCTTATCAGTCTTGTAGATTCTTCTATTTACAATTCTCCTAACAAATCATGGGCAGATATAACTTTAAAACGTATTTCGGTTGCCCAAACAGGAAAACAGTTTCCATCATTGATCTTAACTGATTCAACCGGGGAAGAATTATCTATATCCAGCCTGAAAGGTAAAGTTGTTTTTATTGATGTATGGAGCTCCTGGTGTGGACCCTGCCGGGAAAAGATTCCTGGTATAAAAAAGGTATATCAAAAATATAAAAATAAGGGGCTGGAGGTTATAGGTATTTCGTTGGATTATAATAGACAAAAATGGCTGAATGCTATTAAGGAAGACAAACAACCCTGGAAATCCTATTGTGAACCAACAAATTTTTTAAATAATAAAAATGAATTTACAAAACGGTTCCATATTTACGGTATACCGGTAAATTATTTGATTGATGAAAATGGAATTTTAGTAGGACAGGATCTGGACCCGGAATCTTTAAGATCCTGGCTTGTACAACATAAGTGAAATATCATTTATTTCTGCTGCCACACGCACTTTCATTCTGCCCTCGCAGGTTACTTGCCCCCGTCTGGCCTCCGGCCAACGGGCAGCATACAGCCTACCCAATATTTATCACTTTTTGTAGCACCCCATTATTTCTGTAAATTTGGTTTACAAAAAAAATCTTACAATGCCGGTGAAAACAGCCGGGCAATGCGGTCGGCCAGCTTAAAATAAAATGCACGGTTATTCCATAATTTTTCATTTATTTTTTTGGCATGTTTTACATCATCAAAAAATACTCTTCGCAGGTTTTCGGCAAATGGCACATCATATACAATAGTATTTACTTCAAAATTCAATTCAAAACTCCGGTAATCCATATTGGCGGTTCCTATAATAGATAATTTGCCATCTGTTACCATGGTTTTAGCATGTACAAATCCTTTTTCGTACAAATAAATCTCCACACCAGCTTTCAACAGGTAGTGATAATTAGCCTTGGATGCAGCATTCACTAACCTGGAATCGCTTTTTCCCGGCACCAGTAATTTTACAGAAATCCCACTGGAAGCGGCTATCCTCAGTGCGTCCATGATATTATCGCCCGGTATAAAATAAGGAGTTGTTATGAGTATTTCTTCTTTTGCAAGATATATAGCCTGTAAGATTGAAAATAAAACATAGGGTTGTTCAGAATCGGGACCGCTACCAACTATTTGAACATAAGTATCGTCTTTTTGAATTACAGGCTTTGCAAAATGCAGATCTGAGGCCTGCAGGTTTCGGCCGCAGCAAAAATTCCAATCAGACAAGAACAGGTATTGCAGGTAATATACTCCCGGGCCATCTATGCGGAGATGTGTATCACGCCAGAACAATTTTCCTTTTTTATTATTGATATATTTATCGCTTACGTTAATACCCCCTGTAAATGCTGTTTGCCCGTCAATGATAACAATTTTGCGGTGGTTGCGGTAATTGATGCGGTTTGCCAGCAAAAAGAAATGCACTTTAGAGAAAGGGTATATTTCTATGCCAGCCTCCTGCATTCGCTTTTCAATTTTCTTTTTTATGCTGGGGCTGCCAAAGTCATCATAAATAAACCTTACCTCTACACCCTCTTTCGCTTTTTTTATGAGTAATTCTATAACTGCGCTGCCAATTTCGTCCTGCTCATAAATATAATACTCCATGTGGATGTGGTGCTTTGCATTATCCAGGCTCGATATTAATTCAGGAAATTTTTCTTCGCCATTCAGCAACAGTTTTACTTTATTATTATGGGTTAAGGGGCTTTTTATATCTTTTATCAACATGGTGGCTAATTCTGCATGCTGCATTACAGAAGCATCTGACGCTGTAACTAATGATTTTTCGTATTGAGGAATATTCTTTTTTAACTGCAGTAAAAGTTTTTCATCTTCTGCAGCTTTTTTTGAGTATAATTTTATTCTCCAATAATTGATCCCAAATGTGAGATAAAAAACAATGCCGATCACCGGTATAAAGATGCAAAAAAGCAGGTAAGCCAGTGTTTTGGTACTGCTGTGTGTTTCGAATATCACTCTTAAACATACCAACAGTAAAATAACCAGGTAGCCTATTATTACAATCCATATCCAATGCATAAATGATTATGTTGTTTAGCATGCGGGCAAAATTACCCCGGCTTTATTGTAATATAAGCAAACTGCTTAAATGCAGGCATTTTAATTACGCATTGGTTGTGCCTTACTGCCTCAAAAAGTTATGGCACAGGTACCTGTTAATAATGTAATATTTTAAGAAAATGGTGTAACAGTTTTATTTATAAACAAGTTCACCTTTATACAGCGAAATTCGGTAACAATAATTAAAATGATTTTTTTACATGGTTTTCTTAGTGATTATTTAAACAACCATAAAATATATCAGATGAAAAAAGTAAATTTTATTACTGCATTTATTTTATTGTTTATTGCTTCCACTTTAAGTTCCTGCGAAACTATTGCCGGAATTTTTAAAGCAGGTATGGGTGTCGGCATCTTTATTGTAATTGCCATAGTGGCGGTTATCGCATTTATTGTTATGAAGGTTGGTAAAAATAAAAAATAAGTAACATCACAAATAAAAATTAAAAATTATGAAAACACTATCAAAAAATGGCACTCAAAATGGCACTCAAAATGGCAATCAAAATGGTAAAGGATCAAACGGCGTATCACATAATACCGGCATAGAATCATCCCAACTCATGAAATTATTTGAAGATGAGTTAAAAGATATTTACTGGGCCGAAAAAGCTTTAACTAAAGCAATTCCCAAGATGATCAAAAATGCAACTTCTCCTCAACTCATCAAGGCATTAAAAGGCCATCTTGAAGAAACGCATGAACATGTTAGCCGTGCAGAGCAGGTATTTGAGATACTGGGTAAAAAGCCAGTAGCAAAAAAATGTGAAGCCATGGAAGGCTTGATAAAAGAAGCTGAAGGAATTATGGAAGTATGTGAGACAGGTGCCATGTGCGATGCCGGTATAATTTCAGCAGGGCAAAAAGTAGAACATTATGAAATAGCTTCCTATGGAACACTAAGGCAGTTTGCAGAAACACTTGAGTTAACAGATGCTGCAAATTTGCTTGGACAAACACTTCAGGAAGAAAAAATAGCCGACATGAAATTGACCGAGGTTGCAGTTTCGGCAGTAAATATAAGGGCTGCAGAAGAAGCAGAAGTTTAACGGGTTTATACGTTAGGGATAAAATAGTGCAGTTAAAATTTTTACTGCACTATTTTTATAATTCTCAAAATCTATGGCTACCAAAGCAACTACCATAAATTTATAGTTGATATACAACAAGTCATTATCTTTATCATATCATATAAGATCATGAAGAAATTATTATTTACACTACTGCTTTGCCCATTATTATCAATTGCACAAAACAACCTGCCCCGGTTCCTGAATGATACCCTAACCACTTCGGGCGGGTTTAAAATTTATAAAGGACAAATATTACAGTTTGCAAACGGCACATCGGCAGCCGGTTATTTTACTTTTATAAAGTTTCATACAAGCATGGCCAAAAACAATACCTATACTTTACAAAACGGTACCATGCTGGTTAAAAGTTTAAAGGCCTATAAATATTCGGGACCCGATAATAACAGCATTAGAATTACCGGTACAGTAAACTATAAAGACGGCAGGAAAGAAGAAGCGGATATTTTAATGAATTTTGAAAGGGCGGTATCAGGTTCCGACGGGTTACCCGGCGAATTAACAGTGACCGAAGAATTTAAAATTAAACGACCTGAAACTGTAACAGCACCAACAACAAAACAAACCGTACCTGTTGAAACCAAAAAGCAACCCGTGCCTGATGACCTCAGAAAAATAATGGTGGCTGATGAAATTAAAAAACTGTTTGACCTGTACAAGCAAGGCGCTTTAACCAAAGAAGAATACGAAGCACAGAAAACGAAAATACTGAAAGGGCATTGACTTTAACTCCGGGTCATAAAAAAATCCATTTCCTTTAACCGCCTGCCTTAGCAATACACCGTTAAACATATTGCCCTGTAACAATAAATACTTTTAACCGTATTATTGTAATACTTAAAACAACCAAAAGTATAACACATGAAACAAACAACACTGGCTGCAGTGCTATGCAGCATAGTATTTAGCACACAAGCGCAACAATTGTACACGCCACGAAATGTACAAAATGCCTACAAAAAAGAAACCCGCAGTGCGGATGGTAAACCCGGAAAGAATTATTGGCAAAATACCGCCGACTATACCATTGCTGTAAAGATGGCTCCTGCCAACAGAACCATTACCGGTACCGAAACCATTGTATATACCAATAACAGTCCCGAGCCGCTGCAAAACATCATTATGAAACTGATCCTGAATATTCATGCACCGGGTGCTGCCAGGCAAAGTTCGGCATCGGCAGATTATTTAACAAAGGGTATCATCATTGACAAATACACAGAGAACGGAACAGAAAAAAAACTGAGAGATGCCAATGGCAATACTTCATTAAGAGTTCCTTTAACAAAACCACTGGCGTCCAAGGCATCAGTTACATTAACTTTCGACTGTCATTACGAAATATCCAAAGAAAGCGGCCGGGAAGGTATGCTGGATTCTACTACATTTTTCCTGGCATATTTCTATCCACGCATTTCGGTATACGATGATATTCATGGATGGGACAGGATGGTATTTACAGATGCACAGGAGTTTTACAATGATTTTAATAATTATGACCTGAGTATAACTGTTCCAAAAAATTACCTGGTTTGGGCAACAGGCGAATTACAAAATATAAATGATGTTTTGCAACCTGCCTTTATTTCAAAATTCAATGCATCCAAAACATCTGATAAAACCATCAATATTGTTAGCGTTGCAGACCTGAATGCAAAAAACATAACCACACAAAATGAAACCAATACCTGGAAATGGAAAGCGCAAAATATTTCGGATATGGCGGCATGCATCACCGATCATTATGTTTGGGATGCTGCCAGTGTAGTGGTTGACAGCAAAACCGGCAGGCGTTCGAGTGTACAGGCTGCATATTTAGACAAATCGGTAAATTTTAAAAAATCAGTTGAATACAGCCACCATGCTTTGGATTGGCTGAGTAATAACTGGCCTGGTGTACCCTATCCTTTTCCGGCCAGTACCATTGTACAGGGCTTTGCCGATATGGAATACCCCATGATGGCAAATGACAGCCATATGCCGGATGCTACTTTTCAGCGTTTTGTTGCCGAACATGAAATTGCCCACAGCTGGTTTCCATTTTATATGGGCATTAAT
>JANOVD010000518.1:0-3105 GCA_031417255.1 Chitinophagaceae bacterium | reverse complement strand
CGTAAGCAACATTCTTACTACCGACCCAATGAATGGTGTTGAAATTGAAGTGCTGGATTACCAACGCACAATCATCAACAAAGGCAAAAGCGGCAGCGATGGTTTTACAAATATTGATCTGAAACGGAAACCTTTTTTATTAATTGCCCGTAAAGGCGATGAAAGAGGTTATTTAAAACTGGATGACGGAAGCTCGCTGGCGCTTAGCCGCTTTGATGTAAGTGGCGAAGAAGTGAAGAACGGCATTAAAGGATTTATTTTTGGCGAACGTGGTGTTTGGCGCCCAGGCGATACCATGTTCCTGAATTTTATTGTGGAAGATAAGCAGGGCAAATTACCCGAAGACCACCCGGTTGAATTTAGTTTATTTACGCCGCAGGGGCAATTGTATAAGCATACCGTACAAACCGATGCTGAAGACGGGTTCTATCTTTTTAAAACCACTACCGATGCTGCTGCCCCTACCGGCAACTGGCTTGCAAAAATAAAAGTGGGCGGCGCTGTTTTCGAAAAGAGGATTAAGGTAGAAACCATCATGCCAAACAGGTTGAAAATAGATTTGAATTTTGGTAAAGATGCTGTACTTGGTAAAGGCAATACCGAAACCGGGAACATTAATGCCAAGTGGCTTTTTGGTGCAGTGGGGAAAAATTTAAAAGCAAAAATTGATGCATCACTATACTCCCGTGGTACATCGTTCGCCAAATTTGCAGGATTTGAATTTGATAATCCGACATCTAAATATGAAACACAAAGCAAGACCATTTACGAAGGCACATTGGATGAAACAGGTAATGCGGCATTAAAAACAGATTTCGAAATTGATGAATCGGCGCCGGGCATGTTGAGTGCAAATATGATGGTGAAGGTTTTTGAGCCGGGCGGAAGTTTCAGCATTGATAATGTAACCATGCCTTACAGTCCGTATACAAGTTATGCAGGGTTGAAATTACCCGACGTAGAAAAACCATTTGATTATTTACTTGCCGGAAAAAAACATACCGCACAAATTGTAAATGTTGACAGCAAGGGCACTTTAGTTGCCGGCAGCAATGATGTGGAAGTACAGTTCTACCGTATTCAGTGGCGCTGGTGGTGGGATAATTACAACGACAACCTCAGCAATTTTACACAGGATGAATACAATAAACTGCTGAAGACAGAAACTGTAAAATTAAATAATGGCCGTGGGCAATGGACATTCGGTACAGCAGAAAATGAATGGGGGCGTTATTTGATCTTAGTCAAAGATCTGAAAAGTGGCCACACTACCGGTTCTACTTTTTATATTGAAGATGCATACTGGCAAACCAGGGCTGGCAGCGAAGATCAAACTGCCGCATCTATGTTATCTTTTGAATCGGACAAAGAAAAATACAATGTTGGAGATGAAGTTTCTTTAAAAATACCAAGCAGCAAAGGCGGACGGGTGTTGGTAAGTATTGAAAACGGAAGTAAGGTTTTAAAATCTTTCTGGCAGGAAACCAAACAGGGACAAACCGATGTAAAGTTTAAAGCAGAAGCCGGCATGGCGCCCAATGTGTATGCCACAGTTAGTTTATTGCAGCCGCATTCGCAAACCATTAATGATCTACCCATTCGTATGTATGGCTCTATTCCAATTTTTGTTGAAGATAAAAATACGGTGTTGAAACCGGTATTGAATATGCCCGCCAGCATCAGGCCCGAAACAAAAGTTTCGTTTACGGTAAGCGAACAAAACGGAAAAGCAATGACCTATTGTGTGGCCATTGTTGATGAAGGATTGCTTGATCTTACAAGATTTAAAACTCCCAATCCGCATGAAGCATTTTATGCCAGGGAAGCACTGGGTGTAAAAAGTTTCGACCTGTTTGATTATGTGATTGGTGCTTGGGGCGGAGACCTGGAGCGTATCTTAACCATTGGTGGTGATAATGAAGCCGGGCCGGGAAAACAAAAAACGGCCAACCGTTTTAAACCCGTTGTAAAATACCTGGGGCCGTTTCAATTAAAAAGAAATCAAACACAAACACAATCATTCACACTTCCATCTTATATCGGTTCGGTAAGAGCTATGGTTGTTGCCGCTCATGATGGTAGTTATGGATCAACAGAAAAAACCGTAGCTGTTAAAAAACCATTGATGATGCTGGCTACCATGCCACGTGTACTTGGCCCCGGCGAAACAATAAAACTGCCGGTAACTGTTTTTGCCATGGAGAATAATATCAGGAAAGTAAATGTGTCGCTGCAATCAAATCCTTACCTGGAAGTTGTTGGCAGCAATGCACAGTCAGTTAATTTTACGCAAACAGGCGAGCAGATGATCTACTTTGATGTAAAGGTGAAACCGAATGTTGGTATTGGTAAAGTAAAACTGCTTGCAAGTTCAGGTGCCGAAAAAGCTGACTATGAAGTGGAGCTTGATATCAGGAATCCGAATCCACCTGTAACACAGGTAACAGAAATGACTTTAGCAGCCGGGCAGCAATGGAAAACAGTTGCTGCACCCATTGGCGTTGCAGCAACCAGTACTGCAGTGCTGGAAATTTCCAGCGTACCATCTATGAATCTGCAAAAGCGGTTGAATTACCTGATTGAATACCCACACGGATGTATTGAACAAATAACATCGGCAGCTTTTCCTCAACTGGTATTAAATCAATTAACCGATCTGGATGATTATAAAAAATCACGTGTAGATAAAAATGTAAAAGCAGCTATTTCAAGACTCCAAAACTTTCAGCGGCCAGACGGTGGCTTTAGTTACTGGCCCGGTGGCAGCGAAAGCGATGATTGGGGCTCCAGCTATGCAGGCCATTTTTTAATTGAGGCACAAAACAACGGATACCTTGTTAGCGACAATATGTTGCAGCAATGGAAAAGTTATCAGCGTGGCAAAGCAAACAGCTGGGTACCTTCCACTACAAATTTTTATGGCGGCGATCTTACACAGGCATACCGGCTTTATGGTTTGGCATTAGCCAAAGCTCCCGAAATGGGCGCCATGAACCGTTTGAAGGAATTCAAATATTTATCTGCCGAAGCAAAATGGCGTTTGGCAGCAGCCTACAAACTTGCCGGCCAGGATAATACAGCCCTTGATCTGGTCAGCGGCTTAGC
>JANOVD010000517.1:0-2407 GCA_031417255.1 Chitinophagaceae bacterium | reverse complement strand
GCTCCCCAAAAGCGGCGAATGGGAGGCTGGGACTGAGGGATGGTCCGCCCTGTTTACGGGCCAACTGCACAATCAGCACAAGCTTGCGAGCGAGCTTGGGATGTTTATCAAGCAAAATCAATTTTGTATAATTATTACTGGCTTCGGCAAAAACAATATCATTAATTTCAATAAAAGTGACACCATTATTTCCTGGAATGGCAATTTTAGAAATGGCTGCAGCTTTTATTTCCTTTTGCAAAGTTTCCAACTGGGCGTCTGAAGCCTTTGTTTTACTTGCTGCTTTAGCTACTGATTCTACTAATTCCGTTATATCGAATGGTTTTACTAAATAATCTAACGCACTAAAACGAAAAGCCTTTATAGCAAACTGGTTGTATGCCGTTACAAAAATGATATTAAAATTGACAGGCATCAGTTTTTCAAGTAATTCAAATCCATTCATCACAGGCATCTCAATATCCAGAAAAACCAATTGCGGATTAAGCATGTCAATTTCGTTTAAAGCTTTGGTACTACTGTGAAAAGTAGCCACTACTTCAATCTGCGGACAATGCTGCTGCAGTTCAAACTTGAGAAGGTTTATGCAATCCGGTTCATCATCAATAATAATTGTTCTCATTTTTATCATTCGAATGGAATTTTAATGGTGACCAATGTGCCGGCAATTTCACCTGATTCATTTTTTATATCTTCGGTGGCTACACTGGCTCCGGTTTTATACACTTTATTAATTAAATCCAGCCTTTCGGATGTAACTTTTGTGCCATAAGATGTATGCCTGCCGGCAGTATTGCTGCTTAGAGCTGCTGATTTATCTCTTCCCACACCATTGTCTTGTATAGAGATTATAAGAACAGCTTCACCAGGCACTAAACTAACTTTTACGTCTACCCTTCCTCCTTCTTCCTTGTGCATTAGCCCATGCCAGATAGCATTTTCTACATACGGCTGCAATAACAATGGAGGTATTTCAATAAAATTGCTATCCACATTTTCATCCACTACTATACTGTATTGAAGTTTGTCTTTAAACCGCATGGCTTCCATCTGGATATACAGATCGAGAGACTCCAGCTCTGCCATTAACGTTACCGTTTCACGCCGTGAATTTTCCAATGCCATGCGGATAAGCTTTGAAAATTTGGTGAGGTAATCTACTGCTGAAACGGTATCATTTTGTTTGGTGTATAGTTTGATAGAATTTAAACAGTTAAAAATAAAATGAGGGTTCATCTGGCTGCGTAATGCCGACATGGATACTTCTGCCAGACTGCGTTGAAACTCAGCTTCTTTTTGTTGCTGCTGTACTTTTTCTTTTTCCAAGTCAGCTTTTAGCCTGACCTGTTTATGACGGCTGCGGTTAAAAAAAAGTAAGCCGCAAAAAAGAAATAATGCAAAACCCCCTGCCCCATAAATTAATTGCTGCCTGCGCCTAAGTTTGTTCAAATCATTTTCCTGCGACAGGGCTGTTACCTGTACAGACTGTAATTGTTTTTCTTTCTGTGTAATGGTAAGTTGTTTTTCCCGTTCACTTTTATGTAATTGCTCGTTTTGTAAATCGGCCTGTGTTTTTAAGAAGGCGAGGTGTTGTATATCTTTTTCTTTTTGTAATAATTCAAGCTGTTGCTGGTTTAGATGGAGTTTATTGTTTTGAAGGAGCAGGTTTTGGGATTGTTGTTTGTTTAAAATTTCCTGTTGAAGTAATTGGGCATCTGTAATACTCTTTTGCAATTTTAAGGAATCCTCCTTCTTCTTAAATTCATATTGGATTTCGAGCCTGTTTATTTTTTGTTTTGTTTTATCATTTGAAATTTGGTCTTTAATATTTATGTAATGCTTATAAGCATCAAGGGCTTTTGCAAAATCGTTTTTTCTTTGAAAAGTGTTAGTTAAATTATCCCAAATTGTTTTTTGATACTCTAAGTGATTTAAAGTTTTAGCCAGCTCCAGATCTTCGGTAAATGCTTTGATTGCTATTGGGAAGCGATTTGATGGTGCAATGCCAAGATGAAGCAAAATACTATCCGGAGCATCCCTGTAAACTTCTGCGATGTTGTTTAGTACTACACACATGGTATTGCTGTCTGGTAATTCTTTGCAATACACGAGTGCTTTTTGATAATATTCCATAGCAGGAATATATTTTTCCAGAAAGTGATAAGATACGCCAATATCTGTATAATTTGCAGCTAATGCAAACTTGTTTTCGGTTTTTTTCCTCATTTCTAATGTTTGTAGCTGATAGTCCAGAGCCTTGATATAATCGCCTTTTTGGGTATAGATGATTGCGATGCTACTGAGTAAACTTGAAAGCCTGTCTCCTTTTTCATTTACATCTTCATAAATAGACAAGGCGTTTAACAGATATGATAATGCCTTATTTAAATCACCTCTTAGCCTGTAA
>JANOVD010000516.1:0-1744 GCA_031417255.1 Chitinophagaceae bacterium | reverse complement strand
TATCAATGGAAAAAAAATGGGAATCCGGTAGGTAGCAACAATAACATTTATATTGATAATACTATTTTAAATGGCGATATTATTACCTGTACGCTTACTTCAAACGCCGGGTGCCTTTTAGTTTCATCCGCTACAAGTAATTCAATAACCATGAGTGTATTTCAAACCCCGGTTATTTCGTTAGATAAAACAAATACATTGTGTATACAAAGCAGCCGAATACTTGATGCCGGAGCTCATAATGATTATTCGTGGAATGATGGAAGTACAGGAAGAACTTTAACGGTGACTGCACCTGGTACTTATTATGTAACTGTTACTGGCAATAATGGCTGTAAGGCCAGTGATACTTCAAAAATTACAACAATGCTGCCCCTTCCCAAAAACTTTTTGCCAACTGATACTTCCATATGTTCATATGGTACGATATCATTAGTTGCTAAGCCTGGTTACAAGGATTATTTATGGAATAATAGTTCAAACACAAGGTCTATTTCAATAGCTGCCCCCGGATTGTACTGGCTGAATGTTACAGATTATAATAATTGCAAAGCAAGAGATACCATACTTGTAATGCCAAAACAATGTATAAAAGGCTTTTTTATACCTACTGCTTTTACCCCTAATGATGATACAAAGAATGACTTATTTAAACCAGTTCTTTTTGGAAATGTTAAGCAATTTAAGTTTGTAATTTATAATCGTTACGGCCAGCAAATATTTCAAAGTACAAACGTTGCAAAAGGATGGGATGGTACTGTAAGAGGTTTGAAACAAGATAGCAATGTATTTGTATGGACATGCTCTTATCAATTTGAGGGAGAACTGCAGGAATTTAAAAAAGGCACAGTATTATTGCTACGATAATTGACTTTTATAACACCGAAAGAAGATATAACTAATTGGTATCATTCGCTTCAATAAAAGTCCAACAAACCTCCTCAGTACAAGTGTGCCCCGATAGCTATCGGGGCCACCGCAGCCGATTAAAGAACTACAGTTTGTCCCATAATAAAAAATCCCACCTGCCAAAGGCAGATGGGGCTATATTTTAGATTCTTCGATCTTAGGTGTCAGGCCACTATTAAGACTCTGAAAATTTAAAAGACGACTGAGTTGCGAACACACTAAAAACATAAAAGCTTTTAGTAGTGTCCAGACACCTCAAAAGACTCTGAAAATTTAAGAGATGACTGAGTTACAAACACACTAAAAACATAAAAGCTTTTAGTAGTGGCCAGACACCACAGATTAATACCTGTAAGCATCAGTCTTAAACGGACCTTCTTTTGGAAGACCTAAGTAAACACTTTGATCAGGCGTTAACTCGTCTAATACCACGCCAATTTTGGCAAGGTGTAAACGGGCAACTTTCTCATCCAGGAATTTTGGTAACACGTAAACTTTGTTCTCGTATTTATCGGTGTTGGTCCACAATTCAATTTGGGCAAGGGTTTGGTTGGTGAACGATGCACTCATTACAAATGACGGGTGACCGGTTGCACAACCTAAATTTACCAAACGGCCTTCAGCCAGGATGATCACATCTTTACCTTCGATGGTATATAAATCAACCTGTGGCTTGATGGTATTTTTTGTAGAACCATAGTTAGCATTTAACCAGGCCATATCAATTTCAATATCAAAGTGACCGATATTACAAACGATCGCTTTATCCTTCATCACACGAAAATGTTTTTCGGTGATCAGGTCACGGCAACCACTGGCCGTTACAATAATATCA
>JANOVD010000515.1:0-4156 GCA_031417255.1 Chitinophagaceae bacterium | reverse complement strand
GGCTGAAATTTATTTTGATTACAATTTGCCTATTGTTACCAATACTGTATCAACCACAATTACTGAAATAAAACACAACAATGATCCGGCAGGCTTAAGCGTTTCTCCCAACCCCGCAAAAGACTGGTTACAGTTTTCATTAAATCCCGACAGAAAAATTAAATCTGTTACCCTGATAAATCCCTTTGGAGTACAGGTTTATAATGAAGAATTTAAAAACGCCAGTACTTACCAAAAGGTGAACGTAAGCCATTTAGCTCCCGGCGTATATTTTCTTATTGTTTATAGTTTCCAATGGAGATCGATACAGAAGGTAATGATATTAAAATGATATGCTACTTACGAGTTCAAGTACAGGGGTAAAAAAACCAATTATCTTTGCCGTTTATTATCGACTTTATGTAATGCAGAAAAGATTTATCTTGTACCCAACATTCATTTTATGGAAATACAAAAAGATATCCGCCTGGCGGTTTTAATTGATGCCGACAATGTGCCTTACAGCAATGTAAAAGGCGTGATGGAAGAAATTACCAAATACGGCACACCAACTTTTAAACGTATTTATGGCGACTGGACAAAACCCACAGTAAGCGGCTGGAAAAATGTGTTGCTGGAAAATGCCATCACTCCTATTCAGCAATACAGTTATACCAGCGGCAAAAACAGTAGTGACAGTGCCTTAATTATTGATGCCATGGATATTTTATATTCGGGCAAGGTGGATGGATTCTGCATCATCAGCAGCGACAGCGATTTTACACGGCTTGCTACAAGATTACGTGAAGCAGGCATGAAAGTTTTTGGCATTGGCCAAAAGAAAACACCCAACCCTTTTATTGTTGCCTGCGACAAATTCATTTACATGGAGATCATACCGGTATTTGGAGCGGAAGAAACAATCCCGATAGCTATCGGGAGTAAAGCAAAAACCAGCAAACCATCAGCCAAGCCTGCTGTTGATAAACTGAATAAAGAAACCCTGAAATTAATTGCACATACCATTAATGATCTTGCTGATGAAAATGGCTGGGCTTTTTTGGGAGATGTGGGAAACCTTATTTTAAAAAAACAACCCAACTTTGACCCGAGGAATTATGGCTTTCAAAAATTAACGCCATTAATAAAATCAGCATCGCAATTTGAAATTGATAAAAGGGAGACGGATAAGGCGGGGATAAAGTTGGTTTATATAAGAAACAAAGAATAAGCTGCAAGCTTTTAGCTACAAGGGAGAAGTATACAGTTATAAGGTTTACCCCCTTACAACTTGTGTCTTGAGGCTTGTTAACTTTTGTCTACCCTCTTCGTCCCACTATACAACTCATACTCCAACAACCTGCAATCAATCTTACTGGTGTAAAATTCAATCCTGCGGTTTGGTTTTAAACCGATTTTTTTTGCAAGTTCTAAATTGCCGGTAAAAATATAACCAAAGTAACCCTTGCATTTCTTTTTCAAAAAGTCACCAATCCTGCCATAAGTTTCTTCTAACGCTGCCTCAACACCCATGCGATCACCATATTCAGGGTTAAAATAAACAACTCCGTTTTCTGTTTCAATAATATTAGTTTCTTCAAAATCGCAAACGGCAAATTCTATAAACTCTTCCACACCAGCAATGCCGGCATTTACTTTTGAAATGTTCACTGCATCTTCACTGATATCTGTGGCAATCACTTTTAAGCCTGGCACATCAATTACCTGCTCTTCAAGTTTTTTAAATTCAGCGTTATACATTTCCTCTTTATAACCTGCAAGGTGCATAAAGGCATAATTAAAACGAAGCAAGCCCGGCTTGCGGTTGGTAGCCAGTAATACCGCTTCAATGGCAACGGTTCCTGAGCCGCACATGGGATTTATGAATGTAGATTTGCGATCCCACTTTGTTGCCAGCAAAGTAGCTGCAGCCAGGGATTCCAGCATGGGGGCCTTGCCCGGAATTTTTCTATATCCATGCTTGGATAATGTTTCGCCGGAGGTATCTATAAAAATTTCGGCCAGTGATTCTTTCCAGTATAAATGAATAACTGTTTTATCCAGCTCGGGGCCTGAGTTGGGGCGTTCGCCGGTTTTATTTCTAAATCTGTCAACAATGGCATCCTTAACTTTTACATTTGCAAATAAAGAATTATTGATTGTTGGATTATCAACATTGCTGCTGATGGAAAAATAACCATCAACATTTAAAATATTTTCCCAGGGATAATCAATTAATATTTTGTAGAGGTCATCGGCATTATCAGCCTCAAATTCTTTTAAAGAAAATAAAACCTGGCTGGCGCATCGCAAGTTTAAATTCAGTTTTATACAATCCTGCAAAGTGCCTTTCAGTTCTACACCGGTCTTAAAAACCCGTTCGGGTTTAAAGCCCAATGCTGCAACTTCCAATTGAAGCCAGGGTGATAAACGGTTGCTGCAGGTAATAATAATGCGGCTGCTTGATGTAAAATTTAGCATATTGCAAACTTAGAGCATTTTAAATATGGAATACTGAATATTGAAAGCAAAATCAGTGTGTCATTAAAAAATGCTCTTAATTCTAAATTTTAAGATTTTAAATATAATTTCATTTTATGAAAAAACTATACCTTTGTCATAATGGTGATTATTTCGCATAAAGCCATAAGGGAGTTTACAACAGAACACCCTAAACTACTGCCAGCATTAGAGCGCTGGTATAATATAACATCTATAGCGGATTGGAGTGATTTTAGCGAGATGAAAAAACAATTCAATTCAGTTGATGCGGTTGGCGATGGCTTATTTGTATTTAATATAAAGGGGAATGATTGCAGGTTAATAGCGAGGATAATTTTCAAAACAAGAACTGTTTTTATCCGGTTTATTGGTACACACAAACAATATGATTTGCTGAATTTTCAGAAACTTTAAAATAGAAACTATGAAAAAAATAACGTCTAAAAAAGCATACGATATAGCATTGGCTGATGTTTATAAACTTATGCAAAAAGGCGAAATAAATATTACTGATAAAGAAGCCAATATCATCAGTAGCTTAGCCGGTGCAATTCAGGATTATGAAAAGATCCATCAGCCTTTTCCCATGCCCAAAACGATCAGCGAAATAGTAGAATTAAAAATGTTTGAAAAAAAAATAAACAGGGGAAGTCTTGCAAAAATTCTGGGGATTGGTGCTCCCAAACTTAGCCAGATATTAAATAACAAGCGGGAGCCTGATGTAAGATTTTTAAAAGCCATTCACGAAAAATTAGGAGTAGATGGTAATTTTATTTTAGAGGCTGTATAATAAATTATTCAACCTGCAACATGCCCCTTTCAACTTAACTTTGAATCATGCTAAAAATAAGCAACCGCGGCCTCCAGATGCCTGCATCTCCCATCAGAAAATTAGTTCCTTATGCCGAAGCAGCAAAAAAAAGAGGAACCAAAGTGTATCATTTAAATATTGGTCAGCCAGATATTGAAACGCCGCCCCAATGCCTGGATGCTGTGCGTAATTCTGATTTTAAAGTTTTGGAATACAGCCACAGCGCCGGTAACGAAAGTTACCGCAAAAAATTAGTACAGTATTATAAATCGGTAGGTATTGATGTAACGCATGAGCAGATCATCATTACAACCGGCGGCAGCGAAGCCATCATTTTTGGATTTATGGCTTGTATGGATGCCGGTGATGAAGTGATAATACCTGAACCTTTTTATGCAAATTATAATGGCTTTGCAGTAGAAGCCGGTGTTATTGTAAAACCCATTACATCGTCCATAGAAACGGGTTTTGCTTTACCGCCCATTTCAGCATTTGAAAAAGCAATCACTTCAAAAACAAAAGCGATCGTTATCTGCAATCCCAATAATCCAACCGGTTATTTGTACAGCGCAGCCGAAATGGAAATTTTAAAACAACTCATTACCAAACACAACCTGTATTTATTTGCCGATGAAGCCTACCGGGAATTTTGTTACAAAGGCACCCATACAAGCGCCATGCATTTAACAGAAGTTGATGATCATGTTGTTTTGATGGATACCATCAGCAAACGTTACAGCGCCTGTGGTGGCCGCATTGGTGCATTTGTTACAAAAAACAAAGCGCTGCTTGATGCCACGATGAAATTTGCACAGGCCCGGTTAAGTCCGCCATCATTTGCACAAATATTAGGCGAAGCTGCCA
>JANOVD010000514.1:0-11623 GCA_031417255.1 Chitinophagaceae bacterium | reverse complement strand
TGTACACGGCTTTGTGGTTAAAAGCTTCTGGCATGCACTGCTCTTTGGTGCAGTACTTTCCTTCTTTAATTCACTGGTACATAAAAGAGCTTTTCCGGAGGAGAAGAAAAACATAAATCAACAGCAATAAAAAAAGAGTACGGATTCTTTTTCCAATACTCTTTTTTTTTAGTTTTCAGGGCATTCTTTTCTTTACTCAATTTTCATTTTATAACGTTTAGCCTGTTCCTTAATAATTTTTTCAACTTCTGTTTCTAAAGTAGCCACATTGTTTTTAACAGCATTCTTTGCTTTTTCTGCAGCAATAAATGCTTCCCTTTGTGTGTTGGCTTCGCCAATTTGTTTTTGAATGCCTGAGCGCTGCGTACTTTTCTCTTTTACTATTACTTTTATTTCTTCGGTAGTTTTATTTTTTAAACTGTCGGGTAAAGTTTTTTCGTCAAGCTTATCAACAAATTTTTCATCATCTTTTGCTGCATCAACCAAATCCCAGCTGCTGTTATAATAAAGTTTGCTATTGCTTTTTACCGCAGCTCTTTTTAATGCAGCACCTTTGCTTGCTTTGTAATTCATCTGGTCAACACTGGCCTGTGTTTCCATAGCAGCGTATCCTGCGCTGTTAAAAGCAACATAAGTTCTGTTTAGTTTTTCATTAAGCGAAAAAATTATACTGTCGTATGGAGTAGGAATATCATCAACCTTTTCGTTTTGATTAATTATGGTAAAGCTTCCATTGCCGCACTCGCTGCTCAGGTTCCAGTGTTCTCTAATGCCCTGCATCCTGTCGCCGCAATAAATGGTATTTACAATCACGCCTTTTTTCTTTGCCTCATCACAGGCTTTTGTATACAACAGGTTACCCTGTAAAAAATCTTCATTGCCGGCAATAAATATCACTTTATAGTTTTCGGGCGATGCATCCCATTGCAGTTCCTGCAAAGAAGTAAAGATCACCTGTCCGCAATATTCATCGCCGCCATTTGTTGTTAAGCTGAAAAGTTTTTGTGATAGCATATCCAGGTTGCTGCTAAAGGCCGAGAGCTGTTTTACATAACCGGCTTTTGCATCGTTGGTTGTTCTTCCGTATTCGTACAATGCAATTTCAATTTTCGGGGCAATGCCCCCATCGCATTTTGCTTTACCCATGGTGCTTACCATATTCCACAATTGTGCCTTGGCCTGCTCAATAAGGCCATCCATACTGCCGCTTACATCCAATAAAACGGCAACCTGTATTTTAGGGCTGGCATTTTTTGTAACCCGTGTTGTTGTTTTTGTAAAAGATAAAATAGTTAAAGCAGTTAAAACAAATATGGTTATGGCTGCCGGTTTAATAAGCTGTTTCATAATTAATAGTTTTTAGGTAGATGCAGGGATTTTACAATTTGCACATGATATGCTAATAATTCAGTTTCTCTTTACAATTGTTTAACAAATACATTTAGGCTTTAAAATACAAAAGTGATTTGGTAAGCTGCCGCAACATCTGCTAACTTTACCCCGTCCGAACGGCCGGATATCATAATTTTGGTTTGAAAGACTGTTCAGCCGGGCGGGCAATAATTTACAATATAAATACACTATGCAATTCGACAGAAAAAATTTAAGCAACGACACATTAACCGATCTGTACAAAAAACTGTTGCTGCCCCGTATGATTGAGGAAAAAATGCTGGTATTATTACGGCAGGGCAAAATAAGTAAATGGTTCAGCGGTATAGGGCAGGAGGCCATTTCTGTAGGCGCAACCATGGCCATGCAACCCGATGAATGGATTATGCCTTTGCATCGAAACCTCGGTGTATTTACATCACGTAAAATGCCGTTGAGTAAATTATTTATGCAGTGGCAGGGCAATAAAGAAGGGTATAGTAAAGGCCGGGAAAGAAGCTTTCATTTTGGCACCAAAGAGCATCATATCTGTGGTATGATATCGCACCTGGGCCCGCAAATGGCCATTGCCGATGGTGTGGCACTGGCTTATAAATTACGCAATGAGCAAAAAGTATCGCTGGCTTTTACCGGCGATGGCGGAACCAGCGAAGGCGATTTTCACGAAGCATTGAATATTGCAGCGGTTTGGGATCTACCCGTAATTTTTATTATTGAAAACAATGGTTATGGTTTAAGTACACCGGTTAGTGAGCAATACCGGTGTAAAAATTTAGTAGATAAAGCCATTGGTTATGGTATAGAAGGAATTCAGATAGACGGCAATAATATTTTATCGGTGTACGATACCATTAAAGGTGTTCGTGACTATTGCATCAAAAATCAAAAACCATATTTAATTGAATGCATGACATTTCGTATGCGTGGGCACGAAGAAGCAAGCGGCGTTAAATATGTGCCACCCGAAATGTTTGAACAATGGGCAAAGAAGGACCCGGTAAAAAATTATGAGCAATATCTTATTGATGAAAATATTTTAACAGCCGCACAGGTTGAAAATATTAGAACTGAAACCAAGTCATATATAGAAACTGAATTAAAGATCGGGTCTAAGGCAAAGCCGATGGAAGTGAAAACGGAAGATGAATTGAAGGATGTGTATGCACCGTCGTCAGTCGTGAGTAGTGAGTCGTCAGTAAAACAGTATACTTCTGCAACAGCTTCTCACGACTCACCACTCACTACTCACGACTCACGTTTTATAGACGGCATTAAAGAAGCCCTTCATCAAAGCATGATCAAACATCCCAACCTCATCATCATGGGACAGGATATTGCAGAATACGGTGGCGCTTTTAAAATTACCGAAGGCTTTGTAGAAGAATTTGGCAAAGAAAGAATACGCAATACGCCCATTTGCGAAAGCGCAGTTGTGGGTGCAGCCCTTGGATTAAGTTTAGAAGGATACAAAGCCATTATGGAAATGCAGTTTGCCGATTTTGCTACAGTTGGGTTTAATCAAATTATAAATAACCTGGCAAAAATTTATTACCGCTGGGGGCAAAATGCCGATGTGGTTATTCGTATGCCAACCGGTGGTGGTGTGGGTGCAGGGCCATTTCACAGCCAAAGTAATGAAGCCTGGTTTGTACATACACCAGGACTGAAAGTAGTTTACCCAAGTACACCTGCCGATGCAAAAGGGTTATTGATAGCAGCCATCAACGATCCAAATCCTGTTTTATATTTTGAACACAAAGCTTTGTACCGGAGTGTTAGCGGAGCTGTGCCGGAAGCATATTACGAAGTTGAAATTGGTAAAGCAAGATTGGTTACCAGCGGCGATGATATCAGTATTATAACCTATGGTGCAGGTGTGCATTGGGCAATGGACTATGCAAAAAATCATCCGGATATTTCTATTCATATTTTAGATTTACGAACATTGCTTCCTTTAGATTATGACGCAATAAAAGAGGCGGTTACAGCCACAGGCAAAGTATTGTTGTTGCATGAAGACACACTCATTGGCGGCATTGGAGGCGAAATTGCAGCATGGATAGCTGAAAATTGTTTTGATCATTTAGATGCACCGGTGATGCGCTGTGCAAGTTTGGATACACCTATTCCTTTTAATTTGGAATTGGAGAAAAATTTTATGGCGTACAACAGGCTGGATGAAATGGTACAGAAGCTTTTAAATTATTAATGCACACGCTTTATATCATAGCAGGTTGCAACGGTGCCGGTAAAACAACCGCATCAAAATTTTTATTACCAGAAGTTTTTCATACCGATATTTTTATCAATGCAGATATAATTGCTGCGCAAATTAATCCTGCTAATCCCGAACAGGCAGCCATGCAGGCAGGAAGAATGATGTTGCAGCAAATTCAGCAATGGCTTGCTGCCAAAGAAACTTTTGCCATTGAAACCACACTGGCAACAAGAACTTATCTGAACCTGGTAAAACAGGCTCAGTTGCTGGGATACGAAGTTGTACTGTTCTTTTTTTATTTGCCTTCGGCAGAAATGGCAAAAGAAAGAGTTAAATTAAGGGTAAGCAAGGGTGGGCATAATATACCGCCGGATGTAATAGAAAGAAGATATGTTGCGGGGATTAAATACCTGTTTGAATATATAAAAATAGTTGACAACTGGTTTGCGTATAAAAATGATCAGTCTCCTCCTTTGTTAATTTCTGAAGGTGAAAGAGATTATGTAAATAAAATTCATAACTTCGAAATATGGGAACTGTTAAAACAAATTCGAGATTTTCAGTAAGGCATAATTCCTTATTGAAAAAAACTAATGATGCTTTAAAAAAAGTAACTCCAGACCTCATTGCCGAAACCAAAGCCACCAACTCCTACATCGTTGTATCTGATAAAAACGGAAAAATAAAAAAAATACCTGCTAAAGATTTATAAGCAAGCTAAAACAGATTCAATGTTTTTCAACTTACCAAAGCTTTCCATCACCGGATAATTTGGCCAGGATAGTTGTTTATTGAAAAAGAAAAATTATTTTCACAATCAAATACAGTCTTTACCAAAACAACTTACACCATGTCAACATCTGTTATTGTACTCATCGCTGTCATCGTTCTGGCCATCATACTTATTGGTGCACTCATTAAAATTTATAATGAACTGGTTAAAGAACGTATACTTACACAGGAAGGAGCCAGTGGCGTTGGAGCCTGCCTGCAGGAAAGAAATGACCTGATACCCAACCTTGTTGAAACCGTAAAAGGTTATGCCGGCCACGAAAACCAAACCCTGATTGAAGTTATAAAATGGCGTAATCAGAGTGCCGGCGCATCCACCGTTGAAGAACAAAACGCAGCTTCGGGCGGATTGAAACAGGCGCTGATCAATTTACTTTCACTTACCGAAAACTATCCCGAACTTAAGGCCGATACCCAGTTTCAGGAACTGATGGCGCAATTGGCAAGAATTGAAGAAAAAATAAATGATGCCCGCCGTTATTACAATGGTACCGTAAGGGAATACAACCAAAGCCTGGCCGTGTTTCCTAAAAATATTGTTGGTGGCAGCTTTGGTTTTAAACCTGCAGTTTTCTTTGCCGAAGATGAAGGTGCAAAACTGGCCCCCCAAGTAAAATTTTAATAAACAAATACAACACGCTGTTTTATTTTTTTATAACCGGAAAATGATATGCGGAAAATTATCAACCTGCTTTTTTTTCTTTCTGTTGCTTTTTTTGCCGAAGCACAAAAAACAAAAACACCTCATTATTTTTTTACCAGAACCAGCGAATATTATTTAACTGATGCCGAAGTAGACTCGTTGTTTTATGATGAAACAACAGCTTTTTTAAAAGAACAAAGCATTCCGGAGTCAATGGTACAGACAGCATATCCGGCCATTAAGAGCATGCTGCAGACTTTAAGCAGGCAAAAGGTAACGCAGGCATTTACAGTACTGGAGAATCAGCAAAAAATAAAACCAATTACTGATAAGAACCTGCCAAATTTTTACAGCAATAAGCGATTGTATGTTGAGGAATTGCAGGTGCAGATACGCAAAACATTTTCTGCAAATAAATCACTGTCGAAATACACAGCGCTTAACAACAGCGACAGAATTACCAGCTTTAACAGTGTTGTACGGGTTGGCAGCAATGGTAAACTGCTGGTGCAGGAAGAGATAAGCATACACAATGGTAATGGCGAAACAAATTCGGTATATGCCAACGATGGAGCATCGGAGGATGTTACTGTAAATAATGAGATTAAAAGAGGAATTGTCAGAGCTTTTCCGCTTTATTACATCAACAGGTATAAACTTTTTCAGAACACAACTTTTAAACTGAAAGAAGTTTTGCGTGACGGCAAAACAGAAAACTACCACACCGAAAATCATGAGAACGGTATTTTGGTTTACACCGGAAGCCGTGATATTTTTCTGGAGAAAGGAGAATATACCTACAGCATTACATATGAAACAGATCATCAACTAAAATCACTGAAAGACTTTGACGAATTGTATTGGAATGTTACCGGCAACGGCTGGTCGTTCAAAATAGATTCGGCAAGTTGTACAGTTATTTTACCAAAGGGAGCATTGCCTTTATCCAATAAATGTTACACCGGCCCGCAGGGTACTACTTATGAAAACTGCAACTTTACTACAACTACCGAAGGCGATAGTACCATTATTGTTTTTAAAACAACAACTTCTTTACAACCTTATAATGGCTTTACCATTGCCATATCATGGCCAAAGGGATTTGTGCAAAACCAACCTTCCCTTTGGCAAACCATAAAATATTATGTTAGTAATAACAAAGGCGTTTTCTTTTTGCCCATCGCAGCATTATTTTCTGCCATTTTCTGTTTTATTTTTTGGTTTCGTTATGGCCGGGACCCGAAGAAGGGTATTGTATATCCATTGTTTGAACCGCCTGCAGGTTATTCGCCGGCAGCATTGGGTTATATTTTTTATCAGAAATTTGATCAGCAATTAACTGCTGCTACAATTGTAGATGCCGCCGTTCGCAATAAAATTAAAATTGATGTAGAAAGAGATGGATTAATTTTTAAACACAACGAATACATCATCAGCCAAAGTAAAATGCCTGCAAAACAACCGGTGAGTAAGTATGAAGAATTTTGGAGTGATATAGAAGACCTTGTTGGCACCCGGATTGAAAAAGGAAAATACAACAAAGGCCTGGGAGATCTTAACAAGGCTGTTCAGGATTATTGTGAGAAAAAGTATAAGAATAAAGACGGATTGATAAAGCAAGGATACAAAGGTTATTTTTCGCTGAACGGTTCTTACACCATTATACCTGTACTGGTTTGTTTAACCGCAGCCGGCTGGGGTTTTTTTGGAGGCCTGGTAAAAGCATTACGGCTTTCTAACTTTTGGCAAATTGGTTATTTTATTGCCGGTATTATTCTTTGTGTAATTGTGCTTAAAATATTTTCGAAACTGTTAAAAGCATACAGCCCCGAAGGACGGCAACTGGTTGATAAGATTGAAGGCTTCCGCATGTTTCTTGCAACAACAGATGAACAAAGATTTGATATGATGAGCCCTCCAAAAAAATCACTGGAACTGTACGAAAAATATTTACCCTTTGCCATTGCCCTGGGTTGCGAAATAGAATGGGGACAAAAATTTGAAGAGATTATTAGTACTGCTGTAATTAGTGGTGCTGCGGCTTCTTCATTTTCGCAAAGCTTCAGCAGGGATAATCAAAGTTTCGGTTCTTCCTTTGCTTCATCATTCAGCGGCGTTATCTCATCGGCAAGTTCGCCTCCATCCAGTTCATCATCCGGTGGAGGTTCGTCTTTTGGCGGTGGCAGCAGTGGTGGCGGTGGTGGCGGCGGCGGCGGCGGTGGTTGGTAATATTTTTTTAACTCTAAAATAAAACAACATGTTTACAAAAACATCTTTTGAAGAATGGCATGCCGAAGTAAAAACCGAATTTGCAAAAGCCGGGCTTACGCTACCTGAAGATATTGAAATGATGGAGCTTGCCCATATGGAATGTATGGAAGCGCAAAAATCAATTGCAGATTTTGTGCTGGAAGCTGTAGCGGAGCAAAAAGGTTAAACCGGAAAACTAAGTTAAATTGCAGGTAGTTACTAAGGCATTTAATATAAAATGAAATACATCATTTTTTTAAGTTTTCTTTTTGCCCACAACCCCGTGTTTGCTCAACCCGGCAAAACAACTGTTAGCGGTACCACTGTTGATAAAACATCTAAACAACCCATTGAATTTGTAACGGTGGTTTTGCTTAATAAAAAAGACAGCGCAATCATTAAAGGAACCATTACCGATAAAAAAGGGAAATTCAGTATTGAAGAAATCCCTCCGGGTGAATATCTTATCCGCTACAGTTTTATTGGCTACGATGATTTTATCTCCGGTGATTTAAAAATTGCAGCCGGGCAGAAAAATATAAACCTAGGCAATGTTGAACTGGGCCAGGATTCAAAAAAAATGAACGAAGTGGTTGTTGCTACAACAAAAACAACATTAAATACTTCTATCGACAGAAAAGTTTATAATGTTGACCAGGATATTATGAGCAGTTCGGGAGTTGCCAGCGATATTTTAAGAAATATTCCTTCGGTTGAAGTTGATATTGACGGACAGGTCAGCCTCCGGGGTTCGGCCAATGTACTGATACTTATTAACGGAAAAGTTTCGCCTTTAATGGGTAAATCAAGTGCCGAAGTGTTACAATCCCTGCCCGCCAATTCAATTCAACGCATTGAAGTGATTACCAATCCGTCTGCCCGTTTCCGTCCCGATGGTACTTCGGGCATCATTAATATTGTGCTTAAAAAAAATATTAAACTTGGCTGGAATGGAACCGTTACAGCCAATGCCGGTAATAAAGACCGCTACAACGGAAACATTGCTGCAAACTATAATCCCGGTAAAATAAATTTGTTTGGGAGTTACAGTTTGCGGCAGGACAATAGGAAACGCACAAATAAAATTGACAGGACCTATTTTGATTCAACAGGTAAACTGAGCAATTACTATAATGAAACAAACTCTTCAAAACTAAGGCCGGTTACACATTTTGCAACCCTGGGGATGGATTATAATTTTAATGCACGGAATAGTTTTGGTATCAGCGGAAATTATTTTTACAGAAAACTTACTAAAAATGATGTTGTAAGTAAATTTACTTACGATGATAAAAATGTTTTAATTGATAACTACGACAGGTTCAGGTACGATCCTGAATTTGAAAAACAATCAAATGTTACTGCATTCTTTCTGCATAAATTTAAAAAGGAAGACCATGAGCTGAATATTGAGATTAATAATTCCAAATCAAAGGAAGTGGAAGATAATCACTATTGGAATGTTTATTACCTGCCTCAAAGACCAATTGACCTGGATAACACTTTAATAAAACTAAAAGATAATGAAACCCAGCTTACCATTGATTATACCTTACCCATCAATGAAAGTAGCCAGCTTGAACTGGGTTATGATGGCTCTATACTTAAAGAAGACCTTGATTTTTATGGAGAATATTATGATACGGCTCAACGGATGTTTATTAAAGATGCAGTGAAAACAAATTTGTTCCTTTACAAAGAAAGTATACAGGCCATTTATGTAACGTACCAAAAAAGTTTTGAAGCTTTTGGTTTTTCTGTAGGGCTAAGAGCCGAGCAGGTTAACTTAAAAGGAAATTTAGTAACTATTGATTCGCTGATACAAAATAATTATTTTAAGCTTTATCCTACGCTTCATTTGAGTTACGAAATTGATGATGATAATGAACTGCAGTTGAACTACAGCCGCCGGATAAACAGGCCCGACCCCGATGAATTAAATCCTTTTCCTGAGTACCAGGATCCCCGTAATCTGTTTGCCGGTAATCCAAAACTATTACCTGAAATTATTAACTCGGTGGAGTTTGGATATAAATGGAAGAACAAAAATTATTCATTTGTACCCAGTATATATTACCGCTATAGAACAAATGGATTTACAGAAGTTATAAAACCTATCAACGATTCTACTTTATTGACTACTTCCGAAAACCTGGTCAAAGATCAATCTGCCGGGCTGGAATTGATTTTTACAGCCAGGGTGAAAAAATTCTTTAGCGGTAATTTGAGTGGTAATATTTTTTACAGCCAGATCGATGCTTCAAACCTGGGGTACTCTGCAAAAAAATCAATTGTCACTTTCAGTACAAATATCAATACAACATTTACGGTAACAAAAACCAGCATGATACAGTTGAGTGCCAACTACCGATCGGCAAGGTTAACGCCGCAGGGAAAATCGTATCCGAGATTTGTGACCAATATGGGTATACGGCAGGATATGCTTAAAAATAAACTGGCTGTAACATTTACCGTGTCAGACATATTTGCAACCGGAAGAGATAAAAGAGATTTTAATACTGTTTATTTAAATCAATCCTCCATTGCAAGAAGGGATGTAAAAATATTTTACATCGGCGTAAGTTATCGTTTTGGAAAAACTAAAAAAGAACCTAAAGAGCAAAAGTTGCAGTTTGATACAGAGCAATAAAATTACCGGCAACGATTAATTTTTAAGTAAATTTTTTATCTAACCGCTGTCGGGGTTTGCAACCGCCGACAGGGTTATACAAAACCCCGTCAGCCGTTTTAAACGCTGACGGCGGTTGGGCAGATCAGTTTCATTTTTATTTCAGTAATTTCAGCCTTCCTGTTTTTCAATTCAAAATTAATTGTAAAATGAAAAAATATTTTTTATTCATTGCTGTCATCACCGTTTTCATTTCCTGTGATCAAACAGGTAAAAAAGAAACTCCAACTGCTACTTTGTACGACAGCTCATATATGCCGGCAGTTTTTACTGATGCCAACCGCCTGGAAAAAATAAAAGCAGCGATGTCTGTCATCGACAGCATGTATAAAAAACACGCTACAGACAATCATTTTCCTGCCATCTCTTTTGGTGTAGTTGTCGACGGACAACTGGTCTATAAAAACAGTTATGGTTATACCGATGTTGAAAAGAAAATCCCGGCTACCACTTATTCACTGTTCCGCATTGCCTCTATGAGCAAAAGTTTTACCTGCATGGCCATTTTAAAATTGCGTGACGAAGGAAAACTCGATCTGGATGACCCTGCTTATTTATATATTCCCGAACTAAAAAATTTAAAATACCCAACAGCCGATGCTCCACATATAACCATCCGCCATTTAATGACACATGGTGCAGGTTTTCCGGAAGACAATCCCTGGGGCGACAGACAGCTTGCCGATACTGAGAAAGACCTGATGGAATTTATTGGTAAGCAAATTAGTTTTTCAAACCCACCGGGTATTGCTTTTGAATACAGCAACCTGGGCTTTGCCTTGCAGGGAAGAATAATTACAAAAGTTAGCGGCATGCGCTACCAGGACTATATCAAAAAAAATATTTTTGATCCACTGGGCATGAAAACAACAACCTATGAATATGGTGATGTTGCGCCTGATAAACTGGCGCACGGTTACCGATGGTTAAATGAAAAATGGAATGAAGAAGTTTTACTGCATGATACAAAAGATGGTTCATGGGGTGCCATGGGTGCCATGATCAGCAGCATTGATGAGTTTGCCAGTTATATGGCTTTTCATTTATCAGCATGGCCGCCCAACAATGCAAAAGATGAAGGGCCAATCAAAAGAAGTTCGGTAAGGGAAATGCATCATCCATGGCGCACGTTTGCGATTGTGCCTGATTATAAATATGCCGATGGAAGAACCTGCGCTATTGCAGCAGCCTATTGCTATGGTTTAGGTTGGATGAAAGACTGCGATGGCAAAATATATATTGCCCACAGCGGCGGCCTGCCCGGCTTTGGCAGCCAGTGGCGCATTATGCCTGATTATGGCATTGGTGTGGTAGCTTTTGCCAACCGTACTTACGCACCAACCGGTAATATTAATATGCGTGTGCTTGATACTTTAATTAAAATAGCGGGGCTGCAACCCAGGCAAATACTTCCGTCAAAAATTTTAGAGCAACGCAAAAATGAATTGCTGAAAATTTTACCCGATTGGAATAAAGCAGAAACAAGCGGAATTTTTGCTGAGAATTTTTTTCCTGATTATCCCATAGATACGTTGAAAAAATATGCAAAGGAACTGTATGGAAAAGCAGGAAAAATAATTGCTATTAAAGCAATGAAACCCGAGAACCAATTGCGGGGCAGTTTTATTATTGAAGGCGA
>JANOVD010000513.1:0-7024 GCA_031417255.1 Chitinophagaceae bacterium | reverse complement strand
TCGAAGGCGGTATGTATAAATGTGTAACCCGCCTTCGACAAGCTCAGGCTGACAACTTTTAAAAATCTTACAGGTACTTTTCGCCCTTGTTCCTTTTTATCTCTGCAACATATTCTTTTATATCCTGCTCTTTATCTTTTTTGCAGATGAGTAAAACGTCTTTGGTATCCACCACAACAAAATCATCGAGGCCCTGTAAAAGAACCAGTTTTTTATTATCGGCGTGTATCACATTGTTGGTGGCATCAATAATCATTACATGGTTGCCAACAACGGCATTACCCAGGTAATCTTTATCCAGGTTTTCATAAATGCTCGACCAGGTGCCAAGGTCGCTCCAACCAAATGATGATGGAATAATATAAACATTGTCGGCTTTTTCCATTACGCCATAGTCAATGGATATATTTATACACTGCGGATAAATGCGCTCTGTGGCTTCCTTTTCTTTTTTTGTATTGAAATAAGTTTTTTCGGCTTCAAACACTTCGGCCAGTTCGGGCAAATGTTTTTCAAAAGCTTTGATGATATTTTTTACCTGCCATACAAATATGCCGGCATTCCATAAAAAATCGCCGCTGCTCATAAAGGTTTTTGCAAGCTGCTTATCGGGTTTTTCGGTAAAGGTTTTTACTTTATATACATTATCGCTTACCGCATGTTGTTCGTACTGAATATAGCCATAACCCGTATTGGGGTGTGTGGGTTTTATACCCAGCGTTAACAATGCTTTTATATGTGATGTAAACTGTAAAGCATCTTTACAAACTTTTTCAAAAGCTTCTTCGTCAGAAATAATATGGTCGGCAGGCGCACATATCAAATTTGCATTTGTATTTTTTAGATGCAGTTTGTAAGAAATATAGGCTACACAAGGTGCTGTGTTTTTGCGTGAAGGTTCGCAAAGGATATTTTCAACAGGCAGTTCGGGTATTTGTTTGGCAACAATATCTTTATACTGCTCAAAAGTAATAATGTAAATATTTTCAAGTGGAATAAATTTTGCAAACCTGTCAAACGTAGCCTGTATCAATGTTCGGCCGGTATTCAATATATCCAGGAACTGTTTAGGAAAATCTGTGCGGCTAATGGGCCAAAACCTGCTTCCGATACCGCCGGCCATTATGGCTACGTAATTATTTTTGTTCATCTTGCTGTTATATTATTCCTTCTTTAACCAGGTCGTGTAAATGAATGATGCCGGCATAGGTGCCGTTATCGTCAACAATCAGCTGACTTATATTATTCCGCTGCATTTCGTCCAAAGCATTTACCGCAAGCTCATCCGATGCAATCGTTTTTGGGTTACTGCTCATAATATCTTTTGCATGCAGGTTTTCAAATGTTGTTGTCTTTTCCAACATCCTGCGCAGATCACCGTCGGTAATAATGCCTAACACTTTTTCTTTTTCATCAACCACTGCCGTTGTGCCCAGCCTTTTGTTTGTCATTTCTACAATCACTTCTTTAATGGTTGCAGTGGGCAAAACTTTTGGTTTTGCATTTTGTGTGGCTAATTCAGCTACCCTTAAGTACAATTGTTTTCCAAGCGAGCCGCCGGGATGATATTTCGCAAAATCGTTGCTATTAAATTCTTTGAGTTCCATCAGGCAAACAGCCAATGCATCGCCCATTACCATTTGTGCAGTAGTGCTGCTGGTTGGTGCCAGGTTAATGGGGCAGGCCTCCTGGTCAACCGTGGTATTTAAAACAATATCGCTGTTTGTTGCCAGGAACGATTGTGTATTACCAACCATTCCTATCAATGTGTTTCCAAAGTTTTTTACAAGGGGGGCCAAAACTTTTATTTCGGGGCTGTTGCCGCTTTTACTGATTACCATTATAATATCATCAGTTTGTATCATGCCCAGGTCGCCATGAATGGCATCGGCAGCATGCATAAAAACTGCCGGGGTTCCGGTACTGTTTAAGGTGGCAACAATTTTTTGGGCAACGATAGCGCTTTTTCCAATGCCACTAACAATCAACCTTCCCTTGCTTACAGCAATTGTTTCAACGGCTTTAACAAAATCTGCATCAATAAACAGTTTTAATCCGTTTACAGCGTTGGTTTCTGATTCAATGGTGCGTAAGGCAACCGATATTATTTTGTCTGTATTCATCAGTATTGCCGCAAACCTACTTCAAATCATTCATAATGCAAAGAACCGCATTTGCAGTTCTGCAGCTACAGGCTTTGGGACAATAATTTTACACCCGTTAAGTTTTGCAGGTTAATTTATTTTGATTAACTTAAGTGATTGAATCAACTGTTAAATTATGGCTGTTGATACAGATTGGGTTTGATTTTGCGGCTGTGTTGAGTTAACTTCGCCGCCCTTAAAAACCCTGTTATAAAAAATCAAGCAGACAAAAGATCAAACACAAGGAAGGAAAAATTATGGCAAAGATTAAGTCAGGTATAAAAGAGACTAAACCAAAAACTGCAATAAAAGCTGCTAAACTAAATGAGCCTGGCCTGGCAGAACAGCTTCAAAATCAATTTGGGTTTGATGGCTTTAAAGGGCCACAGGAAGAAATTATTGAAAGCCTGCTTAGCGGTAACGATACTTTTGTCATCATGCCAACAGGCGGTGGTAAAAGCTTGTGCTACCAACTGCCTGCAATGATCAGTGAGGGTGTTGCTATTATTGTTTCTCCACTAATTGCATTAATGAAAAACCAGGTTGATCTGGTACGCAGTTACAGCAGCAAAGATGATGTAGCACATTTTTTAAACAGCACTTTAAACAAGGGCCAGCAAAAAATTGTAAAAGATGATCTTACAACCGGCAAAACAAAAATGCTGTATGTGGCGCCCGAAACCATGACGAAGGAAGAGAACATCGCTTTTTTTAAAAGTCTTACAATTTCTTTTTTTGCAGTTGATGAGGCACACTGTATTTCAGAATGGGGCCACGATTTCAGGCCTGAGTACCGGAGGCTGAGGGAAATGATGGACCTGATTGATGATAAAATTCCGGTGATTGCATTAAACGCAACCGCCACACCAAAAGTACAGAGCGATATTGTTAAGAATTTAGGATTGCGTAAACCAAAAATATTCATCTCATCTTTTAACAGGCCAAATTTATATTACGAAATTCAACCTAAAATAAACCTGGATCAAACCAATAAAAGTATTGTTCGTTTTATTCAGCAACACAAAAATAAAAGCGGTATCATTTACACACTCAACCGCAAAACAACCGAAGAGCTTGCAAAAATGCTGATGGCAAACGGTATAAAAGCAGTTGCTTATCATGCCGGTTTAGACAGTAAGCTTCGTTCCGAAAGGCAGGACCAGTTTTTAAATGAGGATGTAGATGTAATTGTGGCTACCATTGCTTTTGGTATGGGTATAGACAAGCCCGATATCCGTTTTGTAATTCATTATAATATCCCAAAATCAATAGAAAATTATTACCAGGAAACCGGCCGTGGCGGCCGTGATGGCATGGAAGGAAAGTGTATTCTTTATTACTCTCATAAAGATGTAGCCAAGCTTGAACATTTAATGAGAGATAAGCCGCTTAGCGAACGGGAAGTTGGTGCACAGTTAATAAATGAAACGGTTGCTTATGCCGAAAGCAGTGTGTGCCGCCGTAAAATTCTGTTGCATTATTTTGGCGAACATTATGACGATAAAAAAAGTTGCGGCCATTGTGACAACTGTTTACAACCAAAAGAAAAAATTGAAGCAAAGGATGATGCGGCAATTGTTTTAAAGATCGTTAAAGCGTTGGGCGAACAGTTTCCGGTTGAATACACATTGCTTATTCTTGCCGGTAAAGCAACGCCGCAGGTTAAAATGTACCGCCACGAAGAGCTGGATGTTTTTGCAAGCGGCAATGATAAAGAAAATCATTTTTGGAACAGCCTGATACGGCAGATGTTGCTGGCCGGATTGATTGAAAAAGATATTGTAGAATATGGCCTTTTAAAAATTACAAAAGCCGGTACGGCATTTTTAAAGAAACCAACAACTTTTAAAATTGCATTGAATAATTTATTTGAAGAGGCCAATGCCGATGACGAAGAGGGAGAGCAGGCCACTACAGAATCTGCCGCTGCAGATGAAAATTTAATGGCGATGTTAAAAGACGTTCGTAAAAAAGTTGCTAAAGAGAAAAACCTGCCACCCTTTGTTATCTTTTTAGAAAACAGCCTGGAGGATATGGCCACCATGTTTCCAACCAACATGACAGAGCTTGAAAAAATAAGCGGCGTTAGCAAAGGAAAAGCCATCAGGTATGGCAAACCTTTTTTAGATGTAATTGCAAAGTATGTTGAAGAAAATGATATTATAAGGCCCGATGATTTTGTGATGAAAAGTGTGGTGAACCGGAATAACAATAAAATTTTCATTATTCAGAACATAGATAAAAAAATACCATTAGAAACCGTTGCAAAAACCCGTGACCTTCGTATTGATGAGTTATTGGAAGAAATGGAGACCATTGTAGCCAGCGGCACCAAATTAAATCTTGATTATGCCATAGATGAAATGGTTGATGAATACGAACAGGACGAGATAATGGATTATTTTAAAAGCTGCGAAACCTCATCTTTGCAGGTTGCGCAGGAAGAGCTGGCCGACAGCAATTTTAACTGGGAGCAGTTAAAGCTGATGCGTATTAAGTTTTTATGTGTGTATGGTAATTAAGCCCTTTTTTTGAAACGGATTCCTGTTGAACATTGAATATTGAGCATTGATTATTGAGCGATTTTTATGTACGCTTCAATGAAAATATTCAACATTCAATGCTCAACGCTCAATATTCAAATGAAAGAGTCTGATAATTTGACTCTTTTTTATTTTTTGGGGGAGGTATTTTCCTTATTTTTGCTGCCCGATTTCGAAATTCAACACCTGCCTGCCGGTAGGCAGGTTCCATGTTCGATATTCGATATTCAAGGAGGTGCGGTAGCTCAGTTGGTAGAGCAAAGGACTGAAAATCCTTGTGTCGGCGGTTCAATCCCGCCCCACACCACAGAAGCGGGAAAATTGACATCACAGTCGGTTTTCCCGTTTTTATTTTCCGCCAAAACCTGCTTCAGGCGTGCAAAGTAGAGGAATACAGAATTGATTTTAGGAGTTCGATAATCTCTTGTTTCCTTATCTACAAAAATTCCCTCCGGAAACACCAAATATTGAATGCGTTGTTTATTGGCGTAATTGCTCAAATCCCATAGGGACGGGAGGTTTGAAGAAAATTCAACTGCCAGTTCGGTACATTTTTGCAGGTTCGAGAAATTAGTTCCTGTCTTTGCCATTTGCTGTTCGATCTGTCCCCGCTCCCCTTCAAATTTCTCTTTCATCTGGCGGTAAGTGTCTCTATCTATATCGCCTTCAATAAACCGCTCATTGAGCTTTAAAAGCTTATTATTTAGTTCTGTGAGATTGCGACTCATAATGCTTCTCTGTTCGGTATTTTCTTTATTACTTTCCAAATACACAGCCTCCATATCCTGTGCAATTAATTTGGCGATGGATGGACTAACGGCTAATGACATATCCTTTAGCAGGTATTTAAAATCTTCATGCAAGTGTCTTGCATTCAAGTTGCAATTGCAACCCTTGCTGCTGCATTTATAATACCACAGTGTTTCCTTTTTACGATATGCAGTGTAGGGATGTTTGCATTTATCACATTTCAAAAATCTTTTGAGTGGGGCTTCTTCCCTTTCACATTTCAGTTGAATCCCATCCTTATGGTGCGGCAATGCTTTATTGGCTTTCAGGAATATTTCCTTTGAAATCATCTTTTCATGGTTTCCTTCAACCACATCCCCTTCAAGCATATTATGAACCATCAGGCCACAATAGAATGGATTGCGAAACATATCCGACAAGCGTTGGTCGGCCAACTTTAGGCCAAGTGCCGCAAACCGTTTGCAAATTTCATCGTTGGTAATGCGTTCATGGGCTTTCCAGAGAAAAGCTTTTCTTAACAATTTCCCCTTTTCATTTACCACAATCCTTCTCAATCCATTTTCCCTGATGATGGAGTATCCCGATGGTGGCATTTTAGGCCAGTCGCCACGAATCAGCATTTCTTTTACCCCAGCCATACATTTCTGCCTGCGAAGCTGATTGTCGTATTCGCTGAAAATAAACTGTATGTTCTGTTGAAGATTGCCACTTGGTGTGGTAATATCTGTAGGCTGACTTACTGAATGAAGCAGAATTCCTTGTTTTTTTAATTGTTCGGTAAGATAAATGGCATTAGCTCCTGAGCGGCTAAACCGATCAACGCTATACACAATGATGTAAACAATCTTCTCCTTACTTTTTCTAACAAAAGCCAGCATTCGGTTAAACTCTTTGCGCTCATCTGTTTTAGCGCTTTCATAAGTGCCACCGAAGTAACCCCGGATTTGATACTGATTTTTTAAGGCGAATTGTTCACAATGCTTGCGCTGTGTTTCCAGGCTCATATTATTATCTGCCTGCTCTTTGGTAGATACTCTTGTGTAAATAACACAATTATTACTTTGGTTAGAGCTAATTGCTTGTCCTTTTGAAAAGCTATCAAATAAAGCTAAATCATTCATATAATAGGGTTTTATGCTGCTTTGTTTTTTTGATTCGGCAGTTCCAGGATTTTGCCGGATTGTTCTTCATTTAATTGCCCTGATGCATACCTGTACACAATTTCTGTAAATAGCTTTATGGTTTCAGCCACTTCTATTGCTTGTTCATCTGTTAAATGACAGAGTTCCGGACATTGCTTTACATCTTCTAAACTAATTCTTTTCATAGGATTTGTTGACACAATAATACACATAAAATATTGATTACCAATTGATTAAATTTAAATAAGGAGCTATTTGCTCTCTTTTTCATACTCGTCTACTTTGTCATCATAATCACCCGGCACGATAAATTCTTTGATTTTAATTGATTTCATAATTGTAGGTTTTAAATTTCAGCAAACATATAACAGCTCAAAAACTCACTTTCCAGTTTGGGCAAGTTTGTGACAGTTTGTGTAGAATTATGCAAAACATTGCAAGTTTG
>JANOVD010000512.1:0-3193 GCA_031417255.1 Chitinophagaceae bacterium | reverse complement strand
TAACAGCACAAACCATTGCAGACATAGATATACATGATTTATTTGCTTTTATAGACCGAACAAACAGTAAACCCGGGCAACAGTATTTGTTTAACAAACTGATAAAGCCAACTGATAATACAGATGAACTGAAAACTTTTGATAATCAGGTAACCTTTTTTACAGAGAATAGTAATGCAAGAGAGGATGCACAGATTTTACTATCGCAACTTAACCAACCAGATGCTTATTATATTACTACACTTTTAAAAGATAAACTTTTAGTAAAACCAAAATGGGCAAACCTGCTGATAGCTAATACTATTGCTGTTATTGCCCTGCTGACACTGTCTGTTAAATTTCCGGTACTGCTGATATGGTTAATCCCCGTATTCGGTATTAATATCTTTTTTCATTACTGGAACAAAAATAATATCAATAAATTCATAAAATCATTTCCACAGTTAATCAACCTGATTAATGTTACCAAATCATTTATAAAAAAAGATTTTCCATTTGATAAAACCGGTATTCAAAAAAACATGGACAATTTAAAAGGTTTTAAAAGGAAATATAAGTTTTTAAATTTTGGCGATGCCGGAGATAATGAAATAGCGCAATTTCTTTTATTGCTTGTAGAGTTAACCAAGGCTTTCTTTCTGGTAGAGATTCATTCATTTTTCAGCACACTGAAAGAACTGGAAAATAAACGGGTTGATGTTAACAGCTTATTGAATTATGTTGGAAACATTGATGCAGCAATATCTACAGCTTCACTGCGTGCCGGTTTAGCAACTTATACTACGCCAGTAATTATCGCACATAAAAAAGAATTGACTGTAAAAGATTTATACCATCCATTAATTGAAAACTGTGTAGCCAATTCAATAGCAATAAAGCAAAAAGGCATTTTAATAACCGGCTCAAATATGTCGGGTAAATCAACTTTTATAAGGGCTGTTGCTATTAACTCCATATTGGCACAAACTATTTATACCTGTTTTGCTACAGCGTTTTCCACACCAATTCTAAAAGTGTTTTCATCAATAAGAATAACAGATAATTTACAGGATGGTAAAAGTTATTATTTTGAAGAGGTGAATACCATTGGAGCGTTAATACAAGCATCGGAAAACCCTTTTCAGAATTTGTTTATTATAGATGAGGTCTTTAAAGGCACCAACACCATTGAAAGGGTGGCTGCTGCCAAAGCCATTTTAACTTTCCTCAATAAAAATGAAAACATTGTTTTGGTAAGCTCCCATGATATTGAATTGGTTGAACTTTTGCATACCGAATTTGAGCTTTACCATTTTGTGGAGAATATTGAAAATGATAACCTGGTTTTTGACCATCAGTTAAAACCCGGCCCGTTAACATCACGAAACGCCATTAAAATACTTTCCCTGTCAAATTATCCCGCAGAAATAATAGAAGAAGCAACCCGTATTGCAAATAAGAATTAATTTGTGTGGTATGCAAGTCCTGTTTTACATTATTATCATTTTATTTCTTCTTTACATTTTACTTATCCTTTACTATTGGAAAAGCTGGGTTTTTATTTCTGATTTCAGATTTTCGATTTCAGATTTTAAGCCTTCAACAAAAATTACGGTTATTATTGCTGCCCGAAACGAGGAAGAAAATATTGCTGACTGTCTTGATTCCATTATAAACCAATCTTACCCAAAACATTTGTTTGAAGTATTAGTTGTAGATGACCATTCAACTGATAACACCGCTTCAATTATAAACAATTACAAAACACAAAATATACAACTCATTTCGCTGAAAGATTTTATTAATGATAAGAAATTGAATTCTTATAAAAAGAAAGCGATTGAAATTGCCATACAGCAATCAATCGGCGAATTGATTGTAACAACAGATGCAGATTGTTTTATGAAAGAAAACTGGTTGCAAACTATTGCAGCATTCTATGAACAATACAAGCCGGAATTTATTGCAGCCCCCGTTTCAATAAACTGCAGTAATAAATTCATTGAGTTTTTTCAGGGCCTCGATTTTATGACCCTGCAGGGCATTACGGGGGCATCGGTTCATAAAAAGATACACTGCATGTGCAATGGTGCCAACCTGGCCTACACAAAAAAAGCATTTGAAGAAGTGGGTGGCTTTGCAGGTATTGATAATATTGCCAGCGGCGATGACATGTTGCTGATGCATAAAATTTATAAGCGCTGGCCAGATAAAGTAATGTTCTTAAAATCGAAAGAAGCCATTGTGCATACACAACCGGTAAATTCTGTGAGGGAATTTTTTAATCAGCGTATCCGCTGGGCAAGCAAGGCAGATAAGTATGATGATAAAAGAATTTTTGCGGTATTGTTGCTGGTTTATTTAGTAAATGTAATGTTGCTGGTGCTTCCTGTAATTGCAGTATTTGATAATGTACAATATTCAATGTTCAATGTTCAATGCCCAATAATTGGAGTATGGTTATTATTGCTTCTGTTAAAAACAATAACGGAATTAGTCTTCCTTTACCCGGTTGCAAAATTTTTCGGCAAGCAAAGTATGTTGTTGATGTTTCCACTGATGCAGCCTTTTCATATTATTTACACCATAATTGCAGGCTGGCTGGGCAAGTTTGGCAGCTATAGCTGGAAAGAAAGAAAAGTAAAATAAAGTTTTGAAATTGTAAATTACAACATGACCCAAACCAATTTTTCTTTTAAAGCAGAAATGTGGAAGCGACTCAAAAAAAACAGGGGTGCCATGTTTGGTTTGATTATTATTATCCTTTTCCTGCTAGCTTCAGTTTTTGGTTATGTGATTGCACCGGATAATTCTCCCAATGCTGATCTGCAAACCGTGGAGATACAGGCAAAGAAGCCGGGTTATGCGCAGGAGTTTTTAAAAGTACCCGGCAAAACAAATGCTGACCGCAATTGGATTGAGCATTTTTTTGCCGGCAAAAAAAATAATTTTCAACTTGTCCCAATAAAAAGGTATCACATCAATGGCGACAGTCTGTTGGTGAATAAATTTATCGATGACGATACAACGGTTGTTCAATATTATTCCATCAACCAGTTAACCAACAACAATCCATCGGCCATTCAAAAAAATATCATCACAAAAAAATACTGGCTGGGCACCGATAAATTCGGCAGAGATATTTTAAGTCGCCTCATTATTGGCACCAGGGTAAGCCTGGCTGTGGGTTTAATTGCTGTACTCATTTCTTTAA
>JANOVD010000511.1:0-10209 GCA_031417255.1 Chitinophagaceae bacterium | reverse complement strand
AAAAACCCTCAATTGTTGAGTCTTCTTCTGAAACAAATAATGATTGAAAACCCTGAAGTAAATCAAGCTCATATTTTGCCTGATGTAATAAAATTGAAATCCCTTAAGGAGTAGAAGAACTACCGACACTTTTTTCAACTTTGTATTTACCCCCTGTTTTGGAAACAATATGGATACTTGTACTTCCTGATTTGTTGAGTTTTTGCCTGATAAACATGCCCATAATTAACCCGAGGCACCCAAATTCAAAAAATAACTCAATAAAATCAATAGTTTCAGAGCATAAAAGTGTTTAGTGATGAAAACAGGAGGCTTGCGTTTGAAATAATAAACAAAGAGAACACAGTTTTGTGAAAAAAACAATACCACAAAGTGGTAATAAAAAGGCTGTTTTTTTATGATATACATTTTTATTAATACTATAACAGCGATTGATTAACCCTTCATTTCTTTTATTCTTTTAAGCAAAAAATTTTTTCCATTATTATAAAAGATATTATCCAGTAGCTCGTCTGCATCTATTGCATTTGCCGTACCGGTAATTTTTGTACAGCATTCAATGGCATTTATTAACCCGTCGAAATCGGTACCGATACATATTTGTTTTACAGCATCCTGTATATTAATAGCGTTGTTTTTATTGGCCACCCATAAAATATGAATAATGTTATTCACCAAAAACCTGCGGTGCGTTTCAATATAAAGCGATGGGTCAAGGTCTTCAAAATCTTCGGCCGCCCACACATTGGTATCATCTGGCCAAACCGGCAATGCAGCGGGGTTGGGGCCCAAAAAGAATTCTGCTTCCTGGTGACTGATATATTCCAGATCGTGCGGCACTGTTACATTGGGCAAAACACTTTCATCTGCAAAACCCAAAATGCGCTGGTCGAATGAAAGGCCGATAATGCCTCCCGATAATAATATGTTTTCAATATCCTCATTATACAAATTAATACTGCTGCAGTTGTGATAAGTTTTTTCGAAGTGCCTGCTTTTGGGTTTCAGGTACGATACTTCATACACCTTGCCTTTATCAACCGGGCTGTTCAATAAATATTTTACACGGTCGCTAATAGAGAGGCCCGTTATGCCTGCGTGGGTACATATTAAAGGCTGCTTAAATTGATTATCGCCATTGGGATTATAATAAGTATATAGTTCCCAGCGGGCTTTTAAACTCATATGCTTAATATCAACCAGTATTTTTTTATTTATCATCAACCCGATCATTTCCATACCCCGTTCGGTAATTCCTTTGCCGGTTGGATAAAAATAGGGCGGGTTGAAAAACTGTATGCCGTGTGCATGATTGCAAAAATGATTTTGCTGCATATGACAAAGATTGATGGCAACAACCGTATTGGCATTGGTAAACTCATGAAAATTTTTCAGGTAAATTTCTTTGGCCTCTGAATCATTTGGATTATCAAAAAAACAATGAAGCCCCTCTATAATTATAGCTCCAAACACAGTACCTACTTCCGTTTCATCAAAATCTGATGCTTTGTTTAATATTTTTAATTTTTTACCGAGCGATGGCGAGATTGCAGTTTTTAGCCAATTCAGTTCTTCAGTTATTAATTCATAACTATGCTCGCCGCTGGCAACGTAAGCCAATTGTTTGCTGTTTATAAGATTTACTTTGCCTTTATTTACAAAACCTTTTTCTCCAAGCACTTGCCCTATCTTTTGTTCGGGCGCATGCAGTATTAATCCAATCAATTTTACATCGGCTTCAATTAACTGCGTTAGGTTTGATTGCGAGTTCAGTACTTCATTAAATAGTTTATTGATTCTTAATTTAAAATCACGGGAAATGGAAAGCTTAGTATCAATATATTCCCAGGGTGTAACTTTTGTAGCCGGATCGGAAAACTGTGGCTTTAAACCGGGGTGACAGTGAAAATCGAAAAAGGGCATAATGGTAATTTTTAATGATATTAAATATACCCATTATGCTTTAAATTTAAAAGCGATAAATTATTTTTCATTGGGTTGAATTAAATAATAAGTGGCTGTCTTAAAAGTAATATTTTCGTATTTCACACAGAGACACGAAGTTCATAAAGCCGTAATAATCATGTAGAAAAATTCTTTGTGTTCTTAGCGACTTTGTGGGAAGCTCCTTTTGAGACAGCTTCTTCATTTTTAGAAGATTGTCAGGCAGTAAGCGGTAAGCATAATAATTTATAAAGCAATTTGTTTTTCCTCAATCAGTTTACGCAGGTTTAACAATGCATAGCGCATGCGGCCCAGGGCTGTATTTACGCTGCAATTCAGAATTGTAGAAATTTCCCGCTGTTTATAAAATTCTCATTTTATTCAAATATATGAGAATATATAAGATACCCCCTTCATATTTATTTCCGCACAACTCTGTTCTTCAAATCCTCTATTCGTAACTTCACCCCATGAATTATTTAGACGAACTGAACGAACCACAGCGGGAGGCAGTAATGCATGTGAACGGGCCCATCATGATCATTGCCGGCGCAGGCAGCGGCAAAACAAAAGTGCTTACCACACGTATTACGCATTTAATGGCGGCACATAAAATCGACAGCTTTAATATACTGGCACTCACTTTTACCAATAAGGCGGCTGCCGAAATGAAAGAAAGGGTAGAAAGAATTTTGGGCAATACAGAAGCAAGGAATTTATATATCGGTACTTTTCACAGCGTGTTTGCAAGAATATTAAGAGCCGAAGCGCCCAAGCTGGGTTACCCAAGCAACTTTACCATTTACGATACCGATGATGCAAAGAGTGTTGTTAAAACAGTGATCAACGAACTGGCGCTGGATGATAAATTATATAAACCCAATGTGGTTTACAATCGCATATCATCAGCAAAAAACTCATTGATAGGCGCTGCTGAATATATGAACGACTGGGCTTTGCAGCAGGAAGATAACCGGTCAAACCGTCCTGCAATCGGGCAAATTTATGATGCTTATGTAAAGCGTTGTTTTAAAAACGGCGCTATGGATTTTGATGACCTGTTATTTAAAATGTACCTCCTGCTTAAAAATTTCCCGGAGTCGTTAAGCAAGTACCAACGCAAGTTTAAATACATTATGATTGATGAGTACCAGGATACCAACACGGCCCAATATGAAATTATAAAACTGCTGGGTGCCATGCATGAAAATGTATGTGTGGTGGGCGATGATGCTCAAAGCATTTACAGTTTCCGGGGCGCTACCATCGAAAATATTTTACAGTTTCAAAAGGATTACGACGAAGTGAAAGTGGTTAAGCTTGAGCAGAATTACCGAAGCACACAAAATATTTTACACGTTGCCAACGAAGTAATTGGCAACAACAAAGGGCAAATAGAAAAAAAATTATTTACCATAAATGAAGAGGGAGAAAAAATTTCGTTGGTGCGTACCATGACGGATAATGACGAAGGTAAAATGGTGGCCGATACCATTCAGGAACAAAAACTACGCAATCATTATTACAACAAAGATTTTGCCATCCTTTATCGTACCAATGCACAGAGCCGCAGTTTTGAAGAAGCCCTGCGCCGCATGGGTATTGCTTACCGCATTTACGGCGGCATGAGTTTTTACCAGCGCAAGGAAGTAAAAGATTTTATTGCCTACTTACGTTTGGTGGTTAATCCAAGAGATGAAGAAGCATTAAAACGCATCATCAATTTCCCTGCAAGGGGTATTGGTAAAACAACGGTTGACAAAGCTGTGTTGTTTGCCAATGAAAATAACCTGAGCATGTGGGATATCATCAGCAATGCCCGTATGTATGGATACAAAAGCGGAACACTGGAAAGTATTGGCAACTTTGTTACGATGATAAAAATGTTTCAAAGCGAACTGCAGAAAAAGAATGCATACGATCTGGCAATAATTGTTGGCAAAAGCACCAATATCGTTAAAGAATTATTCAATGATAAAACCACCGAAGGTTTGGCCCGGTACGAAAATGTGCAGGAATTATTGAACTCTATTAAAGAGTTTACCGAAACCCCCATGAATGTAGAAGACGGCGAAGTAGGTGACAAAGGATTGGGTACTTATTTACAACAAATTGTTTTGTTAACCGATGCAGATGGAGATGATAAAGAAAACCAGGATGTGGTAAAACTGATGACCATACATGCGGCAAAGGGTTTGGAGTTTCCGGTGGTGTTTGTTGGTGGATTGGAAGAAACACTTTTTCCGAATGCCATGAGCATTAATACAAGAGAAGAGCTGGAAGAAGAGCGTCGCTTATTTTATGTAGCCATCACCCGGGCCAAACAAAGATTGTGGCTGAGTTATGCAAATGCCCGTTACAGGTTTGGACAGTTGCAGCAAAATGATCCCAGTCGTTTTTTGGAAGAGATTTCGGAAAATTATATAGATAAAAGCTATGCCGGCGGCGCCAATTCAAATAATAGTCGTGGCTGGAACCAGGGTGGTGCCAGGGAACGCATGCAGCGCAATTTTGGCAATGGTGGATGGAATGCTACACAACGTACCCAAAAACAATATGGTACTCCTCCTGCAAAAAAACCATCAGAACCCTTTTATTCAAAACCTGTAACAAACAAAGCAGTTGAACATACACCATCTGAAAATTTTGAACCCAGCGATACAAGTAACCTTCAGGTGGGCAATATAGTAGAACATTTAAAATTTGGTTTTGGCGAAGTGATGAAAATGGAAGGCGCTGCACACAATCCTATTGCAACCGTAAATTTTGATTTGAATGGAGAGAAGAAGATTATGTTGAATTATGCGAAGCTTCGAATTGTAAATTAGTTGATGGCTAAAACGCTTTTATATATCAGATCAAAGCAAATAAAAAGAGAAGCAGATGGCCTTGGCCTGTATGTGATTATATTTATTGCAATCGCCGCTGTTCTTTCTTTAGTAACTTATGCCCAATATAAAAACAATCAACAGGCATGGTATATAGTTGCTCTGTTATCGATAATTTGTCTGGCTATTCAATATTACCGAAAGGATATACAGTTTATTTATAAGCAGCTTGATAAACCTCACTTCCAGGTTTTTTTGGAATATCTTACCCTTACCTTACCTTTTTCTATAACAAGCCTTATAACACAAAACTGGTTTTGCTTTCCGGTATTGTTACTGGTATTAATTTGTATCCCGTTTTTAAAATTTAAATTTAAACACCGGGCTGCATTTAAAAACTTATCAGCTGTTATACCTGCCTCAAATTATGAATGGATCAGCGGCTTCAGAAAACAGTATATTACATTTATCTGTTTATACCTGTTTGCTGTAGCTTTTTGCTGGGTTAGAATATTGCCGCTTGCTTTGTTATGGTTTCTAACAATTATAATTTCATCCTTTCATTTAGAAAATGAACCTGTTCATGTTTTAAGAGAAGGAAATAAAACTACCAGAAATTTTTTATCTGCTAAAATAAAAATCAACATAAAGTACATCCTTATTCTTTACAGCTTACCGGTAATTATTAATGCCATAGTTGTAAGGGAGTTTTTAATGATAACGCTGTTGTTTATTCCTGTTCAAATTGCGTTGGTATGCTTTGCCATCAGTTTAAAATATTGCACCTATAAACCCAATACAAACATACTGGGTAACAATGTTGCTTTTTCTATTATTGCTATGTTATCGGCTATGCCATATTTTTTTCCTGTCCTTGTCATACTTGCAGTTGTTTATTTTTATAAAGCTGAAAATAATTTAAAATTTTATTTACATGATTAATGTACAGGGCCTGGTAGTTAGTTATAATGATCATAAGGTTTTAAAAAGCATTACTATTGATTTTGAAGAAGGGCTTGTGCATGGCATTGTTGGGTTGAACGGAGCCGGTAAAACAACTTTCTTCAATGTTTTAGCCAAAATGCTAAAGCCGGATTCGGGAGAGATTAAACAAAACGGAACAACGCTTGGCATTAAAAACTCTGCATACCTTGAAACCGGAAATTTCTTTTTTTCGAGGATCACCGGAAATGAATATTTAAAAATATTCAGACAGACAAACATGGAATTTAACTTAACGGCTTTGCAGGCGTATTTTAAACTTCCGCTTGATGAGTTGATTGAGAACTATTCAACCGGTATGAAGAAAAAGCTTGCCCTTTTGGCTGTATTAAAACAGGATAAACCGGTTTTTATTCTGGATGAACCTTTTAACGGTCTTGATCTTGAAACCAATAAAATTCTTGAAATAATTATTGTATCGTTAAAGCAAAAACAAAAAACTGTATTTGTTTCATCGCATATAATTGACCCCTTACTTACTACCTGCGATAAAATTCATTTATTAGAAAATGGTTGTTTTGTAAAAACGTACCTGAAAACTGATTTCTCAATAATAGAGGAAGATTTGTTTGGCAAGTTGAAATCTGAGGCAACCCAGATTATTTCTAAAGCTATATAGCCCATATTTTGCAGATAGCATGGATTACTACAATGACTTTCTTTTCTGCGCCATCGGTGAAGAAAATAATGCTGAATTATGCAAAGCTGAAGATTGTGAAATAATTTTTTTTATCGCAGAGAAGTGGAGAAAATGAGGTTACGCAGAATTTTTTTTCGGCGTATTCTCTTTAACTCATTTTCTCTGCGTTGAAATCCTTTTCGAAATCCGAAAAATCTCCCTTTTAACAGCCTTTTCAAACCAAAACAGCACAATTCTTGTTAGTTTTGTATCGAAATTTTTAAATCAGCTTTATGATCAAGACAGGAAACCCGGTTATCAGTATTTATACCGAAATGACGCCCAACCCGGAAACGATGAAGTTTGTGGCAAACAAGTTATTGTATCCCGGCAAGAGTATTGATTTTGCAGATGAAGCCAGTGCAAAACCATCGCCGCTGGCGCAGGAGCTGTTTACCTTTCCTTTTGTAAAAGCAATTTTTATTGCCAGCAATTTTATCACCCTTACTAAAACACCCGAAACCGAAGACTGGCAGGATGTGATTCCGTCAATCAAAACATTTTTAAAAGAATACCTGGAAGATGGCAAAGTGGTGGTGAACGATGAAGAGGTGGCAGCTATGAAAACCGAAAGCAGCAATACAGTTAGCGCCGATGATGACGATGTGGTAAAACGTATTAAAGAGCTGTTGGAAAATTATGTAAAGCCTGCTGTTGAAATGGATGGTGGCGCCATTCAGTTTAAAAGTTATGAAGACGGGAAGGTTAATTTAATGATGCAGGGAAGTTGCAGTGGTTGCCCAAGCAGCATGATTACTTTAAAAGCCGGCATTGAGGGCATGATGAAGCGCATGATACCGGAAGTAAAGGAAGTAGTGGCCGAGTCGGAGTAGTTTATTTTTTAAATTTATTAGTAAAACATTCGCCGGTTGGCGGATGTTTTTTATTTTAGGAATTGATTTTATTTTGAATTTTAATAAAATGATTAGAATAACAGCCTTACATATAATCCTGATTATCCAGCTTGTTTTTTTACTAAGCTGTTCTGTAAGTAATAATCCCCTGCAAAAAGAACTCAAAAAGCTGCAGAAAGGAATTATTAAAGACGACAGCAGTTTTGTATACCAGCTTCCTTATCAAGAAAATGAATCGCATTTTTTAGTTCAGGGCTACTTCAGCAGGTACACACATAAAAACCGGGCAGCACTCGATTTTAAAATGAAAAAAGGAACAAAAGTTTGTGCCGCCAGGGCAGGTGTTGTTGTGCGGCTTAAAGAAGATAGTAAAAAAGGTGGCTCCAATATAAAAAACCGTTCCCTTGGAAATTTTGTTGTTATTCAGCATGAAGACAGCAGCCGAACCGGTTACTGGCATTTACAATTTAACAGCGTGTTGGTAAATGTTGGCGATACGGTAAAGCAGGGACAGGTAATTGCCCTGAGTGGCAATTCGGGTTATACCTATTTTCCGCATTTACATTTTATTGTGTGGAGGCCTGATAAAAAAGGGCTGTGGTCGCAAATTGGCACCCGTTTTAAAACCAACAAAGGAATCCGTTATCTTCGGCCTTTCAGATTTTACCGTAATCAAATACCAACCGATTAAACAAAGTGAGCTTAGCAGAAATTTACCAGCAGTTTATTACCAACATAAAGGATACACACTGGCAGGAGTGGGTAAGCACAGTTACGCAAATTGCAAGTGTATGGTATGCCCGTAAGAATAATGTATTGGTATATCCAACAGGAATCATTGGTGTTGTTTTAGCTGCCTATGTCTATTTTTTTCAAACTAATCCTCCTTTGTATGCAGACTCATTACTGAATGTCTATTATTTTATAATGAGTGTATATGGCTGGTATAACTGGGTACAGAAAAAGGATGATACGCATTACTCTTTCCCCATCAGCTGGTGCAGTAAAAAGGAATTAAGCTTTGGAATCGGATTTTTTCTTGTTTTCTGGGCAGTGATTTATATAGTTTTAATTAAACTCACCAACAGCAATACCCCAATTTTAGATTCATTGGTATCTGCATCTGCAGTAACCGCCATGTGGTGGATGGCAAAAAGAAAAATAGAGAACTGGATCGCCTGGATCTTTTCAAACATTATTGCAATACCACTCAATTTTTATAAGGGTTTAATGTTGTTTACTCTTATGTATGTTTTATTTTTGATGTTGGCCTGGTGGGGTTATATAGAATGGAAAAAGAAATTTAATACTGCAAAACAACAGATAAACAAAACATGAGTTACTGTACATTTATCAGCACATTAAAACCTGGCGAACAACCCGTTCACAAAATTTATCATGATACCCAATATGGTTTTCCTATTGATAATGACAACGAATTGTTTTGCCGGTTGATACTGGAGATAAACCAGGCTGGTCTTAGCTGGACAACCATTCTGAACAAACAGGAAAGCTTTAGAAAAGCCTATCACAATTTCAACATAAAAAAAGTAGCCGCTTATAAAGAAAAAGATTTTGAACGTTTGATGAACGATGCCGGCATTATACGTAACCGGCTTAAAATAAATGCAGCCATCGAAAATGCAAAGACCATTCTTGCCCTGCAAAAAGAATTTGGTTCTTTTAAAAAATGGCTTTCTCATCATCACCCCAAAACAAAAGAAGAGTGGACAAAGCTTTTTAAAAAAACATTTAAGTTTACCGGCGGCGAAATAGTAAATGAGTTTTTACAGAGTGCCGGTTATTTGCCAGGGGCACATGATGCAACATGCCCCATCCACAAAAAAGTATTAAAGGCAAAACCCTTATGGAATGAGAAATAAAAAAACCTGGCTGGTCATTAAAGCCGTTTTGATCGTTTTGTTTACCGTTGTAATTTTTGCAATGCCTGTAGAAGACAGTTTCAGAAAATGGCTTCGCTTTGGTATGCTCACCCTTTTTGTTGTTAGTTTTATCATTGATTTAAACCGGTATAAAAAAAATGGTTAAAAAGATCGTCATCATCGGGCCCGAATCAACAGGCAAAAGCACTTTGTGCAAACAGCTTGCCGCACATTACAATACCATTTGGGTAAAAGAATATGCACGGGAATATCTTTTAAAAAACGGAACCAATTATACATTTGAAAACCTGCTTGATATTGCACGAGGCCAAATCTTATCCGAAGAAATAACAATAGACAGTTTGAGTTCTACACATTCGAAATTCGATATTCAACATTCGCCATTATTCATTGATACCAACATGTACGTAATGAAAATTTGGTGCGAATTTGTTTTTGAAAAATGCCATCACTGGATATTGAACCGTATTGTAGAAAGAAAATATGACCTGTACCTGCTTTGTAATATTGATCTGCCCTGGGTTAAGGATGAACTGAGAGAATATCCGGATTTAATAAGCCGTCAAAATTTATATCATCATTATAAGGACATCATGGTAAACCAAAATGTACCATGGGTTGATATCAGTGGTGATTATGAGGGAAGATTACTAAAAGCAATTAAATCGGTAAACACAATATCATAATTATTGTTTCTTTTTTGCTACTCTTTTCAAAGTTATTCTTTCAATATCGCCTTGTCCTTTTCCTCTCTGAATTTTTCCAATATTAATTACTTTGAACCGATCTATTATTTCTCCTTGGTTATTCGTTTCAATAAATACTTCTTTACTTTCTTTAAGTATTGAAATCTTGAACCAAGATTCCTTGGTTGTTGCACTTGATCTAGATGGTTCTTTACAGTATTGAGACTTAGTTTGAATAAATGCTTTTTTTCGATAAAATGTCCACTGGATAAAACTGCAGCAGTTACCCAAAAAAATTTCGTGACTGTTCTT